>CAZBXS010000049.1:0-9044 GCA_964495955.1 uncultured Faecalibacterium sp. | reverse complement strand
AAAAGCAGCGTGTTCAGGACGCATTCGACAGGATAGGTAAATTAGACGTCAAAGTCGAAGAAATCGTCGGAAGCGAACGGGTCAACAGATACAGAAACAAAGCGCAGTATCCCATCGGACTTGACGAAAAGGGTAACCTCGTCATAGGTTTCTACGCTCAAAAAAGCCACCGAATTTGCGACTGTACAGACTGCGTTTTACAGCCGGAAGAATTTTCACGTATAGTCAAATGCATAAAAAAATGGATACTCACCACCGAAGTGACCGTATATGACGAACAGACCGGCAAAGGTCTGCTAAGACACATATACTTGAGAAAAGCGGAAAAAACGGGCGAAATCATGGTTTGCCTCGTCGCAACAAGTGAAAATGTACCCCAAAAAGAAAAACTGACCCAAGAACTTCTGAGTGAAAATCCGATGATAAAAACCGTACTTGTGAATGTCAACAGCAAGAAAACGAATGCGATACTCGGCGACAGGTGCGAATACATTTACGGCGACGGGTACATAACAGATATACTTTGCGGAAAAAAGATAAGAATATCACCGATGTCGTTCTATCAGGTCAACCGTGACCAAGCGGAAAAGCTCTACTCTGCGGCGAAAGATTTCGCAAATTTAACCGGAAAAGAAACGCTCTTAGATCTGTACTGCGGTGCCGGTACGATAGGTCTTTCGATGTCCGACAGCGTCAAAAATCTGATCGGCGTAGAGGTCGTCCCCGAAGCGATAGAGGACGCAAAAATCAACGCCGAACTTAACGGCGTGACGAATGCAAGATTTATTTGCGGCGATGCGAAAAAAGCGGCGAAAACGCTAAAGGACGAAGGCGTGACGCCCGATGTAGTAGTCCTCGACCCACCGAGAAAAGGCTGTGCACCGGAAGTTATAGAAACCGTGGTACAAATGAATCCCGATAGAGTAGTCTATGTCTCGTGCGACCCGGCAACATTAGCAAGAGACTGCGCAATATTCAATGAATACGGCTACAAAGTCGAAAAAGCCAAAGCATTCGATTTGTTCCCCAGGACAGTGCATGTCGAGACGGTATGTCTGCTGTCAAGGGTTAAATAATAAATTGCAAACACGTCAAAATGACAATCAAAGCAAAATTTACGGTGCAAGTTAATGAACTTAAAATCAAAAGCAAAGCAACTGAAAAAGGATATACCGGCACTGTTTTTAGCACTGAAAGATAAAAGGACACCTCTATTAGCGAAAGTACTTGCTGAAATTACAGTAGCATATGCTTTGTCTCCGGTAGACTTAGTACCGGACTTTATTCTGATATTAGGGTATCTTGACGATGTGATTTTATTACCTGTACTTGTAGCTTTGACGGTAAAACTTATACCCGATGAGGTGCTAAGGGAAAAAGGCAACAAGCTGACGGTATGTGGCAAGACGGAAAGCCTAAAAAATGGTACTACGCTATTCCGATTATACTCGTTTGGATTTTGATAGCGGTGTTAATACTAAAGGCGGTTATCTAAATCGAATATAATTTTCAGTTCTAACAACGAACCCCTGCGAAGACAGACATCTTCGCAGGGGTCTTTATATACGCTAAGTTACTTATGATAAAAAATCAACATGCTAAGTTCGGCTTTTTCGTCACCGAGATTGCGATATGCGTGGGGTACATTTGAGAAAAAGCGAATGGAATCGCCTTTTGAAAGGCGGAAAGTTTCCTTTTCGACCGTAATTTCGACTTCTCCCGAAAATACCGTAATATATTCTTCCGAGCCGTTTAGATGAGGCTGTGCGGATAATTCGCCCTTAGGTTCAATGACGATTCGGTATGTTTCAAATAAGGTCTTTTCATCGAACGCAAAAACGGGATAATTTAAGTACCTGCCCTCATCTTCTTCCAACGGCGTTCGTTCCGCCTGTCTTATGACGGTAACTTCGTCGCTCTCTTCTTCGACTAACGATGTGAAAGATACTTTGTAGCCGTTGGCGATTTTCCAAAGTACAGAGATAGTCGGGTTTACATCTCCCTTTTCGATTTGAGCTAACATACTTCTCGACACACCCGTAAGCTCGGCGGCTGCGTCCAAAGTCAGTTTCTTTCTTTCTCTGATTTTCTTTATGTTGACTGCGACAACACCTGTAACATTCATGATAGTTCCTCCGAAATTGTTATTGACAATATATAAGACTTATAGTACAATATAATAGAAATCCGATATATCGGAAATTTCGCTTATATTTTACCATTAAAACGGGAGGCTGTCAATTATGGCGCACAAAATGAATGAAAGAAAACGAAAACAGTCGCCTTCGGTTGCGACTTTGCTTGTCGTAACGGCTTGCACGATGCTGTTTATGCTCAATAACGGCGTTCGTTCAAACTTCGGACTTATATCTTCCGCCGTCAGTTCATACACCGGTTTGCCCGAAAATACGATAAGTTTTGCCGTCGCCGTCGCACAGCTTTTGTACGGACTTTCACAGCCCTTTTTCGGAATTTTGGCGTTGAAAAAAACCAACTCCTTTGTCCTCGGAGTTGGCGGTGTTTTGATGGGCGTCGGTTTGTTGTTAATTCCGTTTAGCCACAGTGCGTTTATGCTTTGTCTCTCACTGGGTGTACTTGTGGGTCTTGCCGCAGGCGCACTTGCTTTCGGCGTCGTGATGGGCGCTGCAACTCCGACGATTGAGGAAAAATATGCCGCTACGGCATCGGGAATTATCAACGGTGGGGGAGGTCTCGGAGGTGCCGTTCTTGCCCCGTACTTGCAAACTGCTACCGATAACGGACTTTTTCTTCAAGGCATAATCGGTTTAGCCTGCGTGTCCGGCTTTGCGGTAGTTGTCTGCATTTGGCTGAACAAAAAAGAGCGAGGCACCCAAGCCGAAAGTACAAGCGAGGACAAACCGAAAATCCGTGAAATACTCAAAGAAGCGTTTTTAAGCCGTCGGTTTATGCATCTTGCGTTGGCGTTTTTTACCTGCGGATTTTTTATGGCTATCATCGAAACTTACTTGTACCCTCAACTGATTTCTTACGGTTTTCCGGGTAGCGAAGTCGCTTTTCTTTTCACTCTTTACGGCGTCATGGGAATGATAGGCCCCGTTATTTCCGGCTTTCTGTCGGGAAAATTTAATCCGAAATGGGTACTTGGAACTGTTTACGCCTTGCGTCCCGTGCTGATAGTACTTTTTATATCGCTACCGAAAAATGCCTTTAATGTGTACACATTCGTAATAGGTCTCGGTCTTGTCGGAAATGCCACAGTGCCCCCGACGACGCTCCTTATAACCAAGTACTTCGGCAACCGCAAAATGCCGACACTTTCCGGTATCGCCATGGTCTTTCATCAGATAGGCAGTGCGGTGAGCACGTACATCGCAGGCGTTTTAATTCGTTCAAACGGTAGTTATAACACCGTCTGGCTGTGCGGTGCGACAGTGGCGACAGTAGCGGCTGTGCTGTGTTATACCCTTAAATGTACCGATACTCTTTCCTCTTTATCACATAAAATACGAAAGTGACTATCGTAGCAAAAATTTCGGCTATGGACAGCGAGTACCAAATACCGTCCAAACCGAAAATTGCCGGCAAAATCAAAACGCAGGCGATTTGGAATAGCAGTGTACGCAAAAATGAGATCGCCGCCGAAACAGCGCCGTTGTTGAGAGCCGTAAAGAAAGCGGAACCGAAAATGCTGAACCCACTGAAAAGTACCGACAACGAAAAATAACGAAACGCAGTTACCGTCATTTCGAGCAAAATCGGATCGCTTCCGACGAAAAGTTTCGCCAAAGGTTCGCTAAGTAAGAATGCGGCGAGGCTCAAAACAACACCTGCCGACGTGACGATTATGTTGCTCTTTTTGAACAAACCTTTCAGTTCGTTCTGATTTTCGGCACCGTAGTGATAAGCGATGATGGGAGCGACGCCGATGGAATAGCCGAGAAATACAGCGGCGAAAATGAATCCGACATACATGACCGCACCATAGGCGGCAACGCCGTTTTCACCCGAAAATTTCATCAATTGATAGTTGTACAGGATAGAGACTACGGACATCGAAATGTTCGTCACAAGCTCCGACGAGCCGTTTGTACAGCTGCTTATAAGCGCCTTGGCGTCCCAGTGGAATTTTCCGAGCCTTAACAGACTTGTGTTTTTACTCAAGAAATAAATAAACGGTACAATTCCTCCGACGCACTGTGAAATGGCTGTTGCGACCGCAGCACCGACAAGTCCCCACTTGAAAACGATGATGAACAAAGCGTCAAGTACCATATTCGTAACTCCTGCGCCGACCGTGACTATAAGTCCCAAGGTCGGCTTTTCCGCTGTTACCAAAAAGCTCTGGAACATATTTTGGAGCATGAAAAAGGGGAGAGCTATCAAAAGAATGCGAGCGTATGTGACACAGTACGGCAAAAGTTCACTGTCTGCGCCCATTGCAATAGCAACCGACTTTGTGAAGATAATTCCGAGCACCGAAAGAACAACACCGCTGACAGCGGTTATATATACAAGCATAGAAAAAATGCGGTTAGCTTTTTCTTTGTTATTCTCGCCCAAAGTCGCCGAAACCAAAGCAGTACCGCCCGCACCGAACATGAAGCCGATACAGCCGAGTATTTGAGTGAACGGCATGATAAGATTGATTGCCGCAAAGGGCGTGATACCGACAAAATTTGAAATAAAAAATCCGTCAACAACGCTGTAAACGGAAGTGAAAATCATCATAACTACCGTCGGCAGAGTGAAGCGTAACAATTTTCCGAAATTAAAATGGTCTGAAAGCTGAATTTTCATTTATTTTATCCTCTCCGTTTCTTTTGTTTTATTTTATTTTATTTGATTTTTGCCATTTCTTCCCGAACCTGCGTCAAATACCGTTCGGTCAATTTCAGGTACATTTCCCATTCTTCTTTCGTCCACGAAGAATAGATCTTTTTTTCGATGTCTAAGACTTTGTCTACCGTTCGGTGAATTATCGAAAAGCCTTTGTCCGTAAGGTGTACCCGTTTTGATTTTCCTTTGTCTTGTACAAGATAGACTATTCCGTCTTTTTCGAGTTTTCGAAGTGCCGAATTTGCTGTCTGTTTGTTTATGGCGGACAGTTTGATAAGTTCGGGCAGACGGCATTGACCGTCATTGTCTGCCAATGTGTACAGGATCATCATTGCGCTGTCGGAAAATCCCTGCCTGACAGCCACTTCGTGATACACTCCGTCAATTTCGGATATCAGCCGATTGTATCGGCGAAACTCCGACTGATTAGCATTTTCCATAGCCGTTTCCTTTCTGAGTATGAAATCATACATGCGGCATTATAGTACGGTTTCGTACATAAGTCAATACGGATACCGAACTTTTTTCAAAAGACTGTTCATCTTTAGAGAGAATGTTTTGTGGATTTGTAAACTTTCTAATAATTCTTAATATTATACGCCCAAGTTTATCTTGGCGTATATTTTTTATGTTCTAATTAGTATGCGTGTCAATAGGTACTGCATTTTGTGCTTTTGGCAACCGAAAATTTCAGGAGGTAACTAAATATGAAAAATGCGAAAAAGTTGCTTAGCGTAGTTTTAAGTATCATTTTAGCGATTTCGAGCTGTTCTGTATGTTTTAGTACGATAGCTTCAGCCGCAAATGATAAAACCGCTATCAACAACTTTGTCAACGCCGTCAAGTGTGATGCGATGAAGGCTTTTAAGGTGACTTCAAAGCTGACCTCGACGGGAAGTGGAGATAATGTGGTCAAAACCAACACATTCACTTATTCCGCACCGAGTTGGGAATACTACGAACAAGTAGTAAACGTTATGAACACATTCGACAAGGCTATGAAAGGTCTTGACGAATACAAGAATAATAACACCCACAACAGTAACAAAAACTGCGATAGCAGTAAAAGAACAAAATGTACCGATTTCGGTTACATAAGAACCGCTTTGGAAAAAGCTATCGGGACAAGCAAACTCGAAACGCTTGAGCAAACATATAATCTTGACGATTTTCTTGACTGTGTTTTGAACATGGACGAGGCAACATACAGATACGGTGTGAAAACATCAACGAAAAAATCAGACCTTGCTTTGAGAATTGACAATGTGTTTATCGCAAAGTCAAATTCACTTGCTTATATCACTCAGTTTTCCGATGTCGATGACATAGAAAAGAAAGAAGTTGTTACGCAGTACAAGTACACTCTTTCCATGTGCCGTCAAAACTACACAACGGGCGGAGTTTTCGGACTTCTTGCAACCAACCACTATCACTATGCCATCAACACCCAAAACACCGATGCCACATACGATGAACCTGCTGTTTTGAAAAGTGCTAACACGAAGAAAGACCAACTTCAACAGGCTAAGTTGCTCTATGTGAAAAACGAAAGCTATTTTAATGCTGTAACTATCAAAGATGTTTTGGCGGTTTCGACAGACAGCAAGGCTCTCTCAACTGCCGTCGATGAAATACAGGAAGCATACGGTTTAATAGATACCGCATACGGAACAAACGCACAAAAAGTCCAAGCTCACTTCTTCTCCGCCTACGACGTGGACAGAACGGTAGACCTGTTAAACAGCGCCGTCACGCTCCTTGAATTTAAGCCGATAGCGGACGATTTGAAGGAACTTTGTGCGACAGACTATTCATCATATACGAAAGATGAAATACTCACACTTCTCGAAACCGTAAAAGAGAAGTACGAAGTTTACAAGGAAGCCGATCTCACAACCCAAGAACTCATAGTCAAAACCTATGACCTCGATATCGAAAAAGTCGAACAGACCATAGTCGATCTCGATAAAGCGTACCAAGTCAAATGTATTCAAGAGGCGAAAGAGATCGCCGACGCACATGTATTCGAATTTTCGAAGTACGACCTTGACGGTGTCGACGAAGAAAAAGTTACTTCTTCAATGCTCACTTCCGCAGTCGCTCTTATCGGAAATGATATTACCGTACTTGAAAAATACGACAAAGACTATGTTGCCGAGGCGTGTGGCGAGACATACGTAGCCGACCTTAAAGCACTTAAAACCGAACTTACAAACCTCGGTAAAGCGGCAGGCTACAACGAAGAATTCCTCAAACAGTACAAAAAATTCGCCGACGAGATAGAAAATCCGACTAAAGCCGACTCCGAGACGCTGACCGAGTCGCTTAAAAAGTACGACAAATGGTACGGCGAACTTAAAGTGCTCATAGACGAGATGAAAGAGGAACTCGGCGAAGAAACAGCCGAAAGGCTCTTTGACGAACTCGACGAACTGATGACGAAACACATGGACAGTGCCTATGTCGCACTTAATGCGAGAGTTTCGGCACAGATCGACTCGGCATATACTCTTTATACCGCATATGTCAAAATCTACGGCGAAACGGTTATCATGTCCGGTCTCGCTCTCTACAAAGAGCTCAAAGCGTCCGTAGGAAAAATCGACGTCGACGCCTACAAGTTCCTTACATCTGAAAACGAAGGCGATTCGCCTATCAGCGCCGAAAATGTCGAAAAGTATAAAAAGCTCGAAAAGGTAGCCGATTTCTACAAAGATCTCGAAGCTAACCGTGGCTTTGATACATACACCCAAACGAAAATCGACGATATAATCAGAGAAGAAACCACCGACGATATCGCCCGTGAGGGAGACTACACCGTCACCGACGAAAATGTCGAAAAGATTATCAAGGTCATAGATACAGCCTTAGGCGATGAAAACATAAAAAATCTTCTCGGATTTGACCTCGGAACACTTCTTGACAATGCGATAAACTCGATTTATTCCGATGCGGTCATCAACGCTATAATACAATATGTATATCCGGCGGTTGCCAACGAATTCGTCAAAGCGTGGGCGGGTCTTCCGGCTACGATAACCATTACCGACGTTGATACAGGCGTTATGGGTATCAAAGCTAATGTTGACTGCGATTTGACTATCGACAGCGTCGAAACGGCTATTGCGAATGTCGGACTTGCATGTTTCCCGACAACTCTCGGCGCACTCATCGAAAAAGAGTACCCGCAGTTTAAATCCGTTGCCAAAGTTCTCAAAAAAGCGACAACTCCTGCGGTCAAGGGTAAAGGCGACCCGTGGAAAGACGCAGTGCTTTATAACGAAGAGGGGACTGCTCTTAACTTAGAATGGGGCGTCACAGACAGAGAGAGCTTTATTGACGCCGCCGTTGCGGCACTTTCGGGTCTCGAACCGATGCTCATTTCGATTATATCCAACAAGGCTTTCAAAGAGTCTTCGAAAATCGGTACAGGTTCAGGCAGTGCGAAAGTTTTCGGTATCGGCTTAAGTCTCACTGTCGATCCCATTGAACTTGTACTCATGGCGAGCGCAAACGACGGATATGACAACGCTTTGGCTCCCATTTTCGAAGCACTCGGTTGTACGAATATTCCGCACGGAGAAAAACTCACTTCAACGAGAAAGATACTCGAAGACGGCTTGTTCGCCCTTGTCGACCAGCTTCTCGGAAAAATCAAGTCTAACCCGGTCGAAACGATACTCGAAATCATTCCGAACATAGTTTACGCTCTTGAAGCCGACCTTGTAACCGATCTTCTCGGAATGCTCAAGACCGACATAACATACACAGCTAATGCAAGCTACAAAGTTCTCGGAGGCACCATCTCAGGCAGTATGAGCGATGTATACAATAACTACGCTAATCCCGAAAAGGTCAACATCAAAGATATGGTCGACCTTGAAAGTATGGGCATTGATATTTCGTCGTTCTCGGCTGTATGGGAAATGATAACCGGTATGCTCGGTGCATCTCTCCCGTCACCTAATGCAAGTGCACTTGCAACAATGGGCGAACTGACATGGAGAAACACCAACAGAAGCGAAAAAACCTATTCATACGGCGGAAAGAAAGCCGCATATATAAAGGCAAATAAAGCCGATATTCTCATATACTTAATTAAATACGTTCTTGACAACGACATAATCGGTATGTTCATAAATCTCGAAACTGCCGATGCCACAGTCAAAGAAATAATCGAAAATATTTCGAAAGATACCGACCTTACAATAGCGGCGGTAGTCGAA
>CAZBXS010000048.1:0-9052 GCA_964495955.1 uncultured Faecalibacterium sp. | reverse complement strand
TCATTATACCATATTTTGAGGTTACTTCTCTTTTTTATTGGGTCACATCATTTTAACACATACATTTTTGAAAAAATTTTGTTTTATTTTTTGTACTTGTTAATCGGTGCGTCGGACGCAGAAAGGATTTACGGCTAAAGCGTGCGCAGTAGCAAAAATAAGTGCACGCTCGAAAAGCAGGGGCTCGATGCCCCTGCTTTTCGAAAAAAATCTTTGCAAAATCGGACTTTTTCGGCGGCGTCTTCGGGCACCTTTGTGCACTACGCCTGACGGCGAGCGCACAAAGGTACGCTCAACCACCGCCCCCGCCTGCTTCGCAGGCGGGGGTTCTGCGAGAAAGTTCCCAAAAAAGCGTGCGCAGTAGCGAAGCGAGTGCACGCTCGAAAACCGAGGGCTCGATGCCCTCGGTTTTCGAAAGGAGTTCGCTACGAGAAAAATATTATGCTTTATACTTTTTAGCTATGATCAAACCGACGGCGAGGATAATTACCGATACGGCTATCCATAGCCACGCAGTCAAGTTTGTGGGTGTATTCGCCTTACCGATATCAAACGGCGAGTTGCTACCCGGTTTTTGTTTATCGCTGTCGTCCGTGCGGTCTGTCGTAGTTTCGTCGGTAGTTGAAGTAGTATCATTAGTAGTACTGTCGGTGGTTTCCTCTGTTGTCGTACCGTTAGTTACACTGCCGGAGGGAATATCAGATGGGATATCAGACGGCATGTTTCCGTTAGCACTGTCGGGCGGTTGACCGGGAAAATTTCCGTCACCGTTCGGCATATTAGACGGGTCGAAATCACTTGGCATATTCGAT
Organism: uncultured Faecalibacterium sp.; assembly: GCA_964495955.1. Lineage (GTDB taxonomy): Bacteria > Bacillota > Clostridia > Oscillospirales > Acutalibacteraceae > UBA6857. The sequence goes on along the minus strand of CAZBXS010000048.1, from coordinate 8,240 downwards.
GGGTCAAAGTCGCCCGGCATATTACCGGGGAATCCGTTCTGTCCGCCACCATCGCCATTACCGCCTAAAGAAAGCGAAAGAGGCTGAAGTGAAGTATTACTTTCAAAGCTGAAAACGCTGTCTTTACTGAAATCGGAGCTGTTGAAATCGCCTTTATCGCTCGGACTTTCGGGTACATTCGGCATTGTGCCACCTGTCCCCTTTCCCATTGAGCCCATGTCGGAGAGCGTTATTCCCGATGCGTTTACATAGTTTTTATTCTCGGCTGTTTCGCCGTTTTCAAGCTGTTTTGAAATGCTCTGACTGCGAAGTGCACAGAATTTTCGAAGAGTTTCAACTCCGAGCTCAAATTCCTCTGTACTGTAAAACGCCGTCGGATCTTTTTCGACATAGTCTTTAATCAATGTATAGGCGTTTTCGATGATAGTGTCAATATTAGCCGATGATAAAAATTCGGTGAAATATTCGTGGTACATTTTCGTGTATTCTTCGTTTGAGACAATCCAATACCACATGGGGCGGTCATCGCCTGAGCCGTTGTCTACGGGCGAATCTATCGGTGTGTTTACGGTACTGACGGCATTACCGCCTTGGAATGTCCCGAAAGCGAGGTTATAGTCCCATGGAATCATAGCCAATTTTCCGTCTTTTTCATATAGGTAGTAGTTGTGTACCATAGAACCGGTGTAGCTGTCGCCGTTACAGACGAAATTGTGGACAACGAAATAGCGAATAACCTGTTCGACATCGACAACCGATGAAATGTCCTCATTATCGGACAACTTTTTTAAAGAAGAAATAAGTCGGTTTTGGTCATTTTCGGTTATGTCGGTTTTCGCATTGTTCCAGATATTCGAATAACTGTCAAGTTCGTCGTCAATGTATTGAAGTTTTACGTCGGAAGAACCCATACCACCGCCGAAACCGCCTTTTTTATCACCGCCGAAAATATTCGACGAATCAAAATTTTCGGGCATATCGGGCAGATTGTTTTTATCGCCGAAATTATCTTTAAGACTGTCAAAATCGAAACCGTCTTTGATATCGTCAAAATTAAAATCGCCCATATCGAAGTCTTTTCCGTTGCCACGTCCTCCACCGAAGCTCATGCTGTCGGGTTTATAAAGTTCGCCATAATCCGAACCGTAATTTCGCTCTAAGAAGGCTTCTTCCACTCCCTCTACGGCAAGATATAAACCCCAGTCTTCACCGTTTACGGTGATATACACATAACTTGACAAAGAAGAGTTGACGCCGAATTCATTCATCAAAGTATAGGTCAAATAGTCCTTCATCATAGTTGAGTCCTGTATGAGATTATTAAGGCTCAACTTATCAAGTCCGTAATATGTCTTCGTTTTATCGTAATGGTCGAATTCGATTTTGAAACTGTAACGCTCACTGCCGAGACTTGAAACGGTCGAAAGCGATGTGTTACCCTTAGCTCTGATAGCAACGTTTTTATAACTTTCTCCGTCTATGATAACATTAGCCGAATAATATTCTTCGCTTTTTGCGTTATCAATAAAACCGTCCCAGTCATTCATTACGATGTCTATTGAATGTACTTTCGAATTATCGAAAAGCCTTTCTTCGTATCCGAGAGTGTGAGCCGTCGCTTCAATTCCGAATTTTGCACCGTTCATGAACAAAATTGTTACAACAAGGGTTAAAGCTGTTACAACTATGGCTATTCGGTCAAAATATTTACTCGTTGACATAGTTTTACCCCATATAGTCGCCGTTATAGGAGACAAGAACAGCGCTGTTTATACCCGGCATTTCGGAAAGAATATTGATAAAGTCTGTATTGTCGTCTTTTAATCTGACTTCGATATTAAGTTCGATTGCGCCCTTTACGGCTGATTTGCTCTTAACCGTTGATTTGAGAACATTTTTTGAAAGGAAGTCATTCGCCTGTACTTCGGCATCATGATTGGCACAGCTTAAAACTATCATGTACGGGTGAGTGTTCGACTTCGTGTTGACAAAAACAAGAAGAATAATGCCGATACAGACACTTCCGATTATCGCAAGAGGTATCATTCCCGCAGCTAAGATTATACCGGCGGCGATCGACCAAAACAGGAAAGCTATGTCAAGCGGATCTTTGATAGCGGTTCTGAAACGAACGATAGACAAAGCACCGACCATACCGAGCGAAAGAACAACATTGCTCGTTACGGCAAGGATAAGGGTCGAAGTTATCATCGTCAGTGCGACAAGCGTCGTTCCGAAACCTGCACTATACATTACGCCACGGTAAGTTTTCTTGTACACAAGGAAAATGAACAAACCGATGCCGAAAGACAGTGCCACGGTCAAAACCATATCCAAGACGCTGACGGCGGTCACATTTTCCAAAAAGCTCGATTTAAAGATATCATTTAAAGTCATAATTAAAGTCTCCTTTATAATTAGTCATACATTCGACAGGCGGCATATTTTGAATAAGCAGTGCTGTGCCTGTCACCGAGTTGTACTGCACTGCGTATCACATCGGGCAGAAAATTATCCCACTTCACCTCTAAAATACAGGGCGAATCGGGAACAGGAACGGTTACACAGTCGAAATTGAGAAAATCCGTACATCGCAGTGCGGTTCTGATATTGTAATCAAGTGTCACTCGGACATTTCCGGCAGGAAACACAAACGGCTCTCTCGTGTAATCGACTATAACTTTAGGCATAAGTCCTTCGTTACGGATTTTGGTATAAAACTCCGTGATAAGTTCGTTTGAACTTTTCGAAAGTACGTCAAAATTTCCTTGGGATATTGAGACAGCTTGCTCTTTCGTCAGTGTGGCGGAAGTTTTTTGTCCTAAACCGCCGAACTTGAATTTTTTCTCCAAGAAAATAGCCGAAGTGTCTTGGTTGTACAACCTAATTCGCCACTTTTCACGCCTGTTCACTCCGTCGAGCTTTTCCAAAAGCGCTTTATCGTCCGAATTATCGAAATACAGACTGCGAATATCGTATTTTCCGTCAATTGCGTGGCTGTCGGTTTTCATTACCGCACGTAGCCTTTGACGTAAAATCAGCATATCCGAAAAAGTGATTTCGTGTTTGACTTCATGTCGTGCTTGCAAACGGCATTCCCCCTTTCCGAACGTTATTATATACTGCCAACCTAAGAGCTACATTAGAAAAACCTCCCCAAACGCATTGCGTCGGGAAGGTTAAGTTAAGGATTGGAGTAAAGTCAAAATTTTGCAACAAAACGGATAGTTCCGCTGTCTGTGTAATTCGCTTTCAGCGTTCCTCCGAAAGTTTCGGCAATGGCACGTGCGGCGGAAAGTCCTATGCCGTAGCCGGAAACGTTACTGTCCTGTGTTCTCGAAGTATCGGCACGGTAGAAGCGTTCAAACAGACGTTCTGCGTCGGCATTGCCGTCTTTTTCACAGGTATTTTCTTCTTCGATTACAATTTCTTTTCCGTCGGTGTACAGGCGAAATTGAACCGTTCCGCTGACCGAGGTGTATTTTACCGCATTGTCCATAAGTACCGATATCATTTGTAAAAATGTGTCGGCGTGAACTTGCATAGAAACATTAGGCTGAATGTCACAAGAAAATCTTATTTCTTTTTCGCTGAGTGCGTCCTCATATTCGGGCAGTAATTCTTTTATTTTTTCGCTGATATTAACATTTTCCGTCGGAAGTTTTATTTCTTCGTCGAGTTTCGAAAGAGTCAGAAGATTTGACATTAAAACATTCAGTCTCTGTGTCTGTCTTCGGATATTCTTAGTATATTTCGTTTCGCCGTTTATCAAAGCCGACGCATCGTTATTAGACTGAATTATGGCAAGCGGAGTTTTGAGTTCGTGTCCTGCGTTAGTTATAAACTGCTTTTGCTTTTCTATGCCGGCTAAAATCGGGCGAACCGTTCTTTTCGAAAATATAAAGGCGAAAATCAAAACGGCTATCCAGCAGACGACGGCTATGACACACGAAAGAGTAAGTACCATAACAAAAGTCCGAGTTTGAGCGGAAGTGTCCATGAAGAAAATCAAACTACCGTCGCCTAAATGCTTTTTTTCGTACTTGAAATTTGAAATCTTTCCGCTGTTATTCGTCGCTTTTTCGGCGTAATCGGTCGCCTGTTCGACGGTAACGGAAGAAATTTGGTCGATGTTGACATCTTTTATGTTGCCGTTTCTGTCAACATGTACCATAAAAAAGCGAGCGGATTTTATTGTATCCATGTTCATCGGCGGAGCAAAAGGTGTTTTGCCATAGGGTTGGGGCTCTTTTTGCAAAAACATGCCTTCGCCGTCGGCTATCGCATGAAGTATTTCGTCCGACTGCCTGTCCAATATCACCCAGCTGAAAGCGTTTATCGCACCTATAAGTACAACAAGCAAAACGGTGACGGCGGACATGGCGAAAAATATAAACTTTTTTCTGAGTGTCTGTTTCATATCGGCATCTCCAGGCGGTATCCTATATTGCGTTTTGAGACTATTTCGACGTCGGAATTCATCGCACTAAGGCGTTTTCGAAGATAGGAAATATAAAGCCACACGCTGTTTGTATCCGTTTCGGTATCGTATCCCCACGCTTTAGTGAGCAATTCTTCCGATGACATAAAAATGCCGTGATTTATCATCAGCTGTTCCATCAGCCTGTACTCCTGTTTCGGAAGAACGAATTCGGTACTTTTGCACGAGAGCGTTCCCGATTGAATGTTCAACGCCAAGTCACCGAATTTCAGTATGTCGGGGTGAAAATCTTCCCTACGTCTGAGCATGGCACGAATGCGTGCGAGTAATTCGCCCATATCGAACGGTTTCGGCAGGTAGTCGTCCGCTCCTGCGTCAAGTCCTTTTATGCGGTCTTCGATCTGCGTTTTGGCACTGAGAAGTAAAATCGGCGTTTTACAGCCGCTTTTTCTAAGTGCGGACAACACTTCTATACCGTCTTTTTTCGGCATCATTATATCGAGGATAATCCCGTCGTAGTCACCGACCAAGGCGTAGTCAAGCGCATCTTCGCCGTTGTAGACGGCATCAACAACATATTTATGATAGGTCAAAATATCAACGACCGCTTCGGAAAGCGAGCGTTCGTCTTCGGCGTATAGCAGTTTCATATCGTCCCTCCAATTTCCTTTTCGGCAATATTCATATGTACAACAAAAAATCACTTTTTCAAGTCAAGGCACATGTAATCAAACGGAACGTAGCTACCATGGACTTTAAAAAATGCAGGGTGTGTTCCGATTTTTTCAAATCCGAATTTTTTGTACAGGTGAATGGCTGCCTCGTTGTCGCTTCGCACCTGTAGGTCGATGACTTCGAAATCGTTATCCTTTGCAAATTCGATTATTTCACGCAAAAGGAGACTTCCGACACCTTGGTTCCAAAATTCTTTTATAACGGCTATGCCGAGGTCGCCTCTGTGATTCATGCGTCTGGGAAGACGTGAGAGACTTGCATCGCCTACGATTTTTCCGTCGCACTTCGCAACGAGCAAAATTTCGTCGTGTGAATTTTCGCATCTTTTTATAAATTCCCGTTCTTCTTCGACGCTGAAAGGCAGACCCTCCGAGCCGAAGGTGAGGTTTTCCGTCTCGCCACCGACCGTTTTCAGGTACTGAAGTAGCATTTTAGCGTCATCGGGCGTAGCTTTGGCTATTGTAATTGACATAGTGCACCTCCGAGATTTAGTATCGTTTTAATGAATTTTGCAAGACCATGAGCGTACCGACAGCTTTAAAACCGTCGTTTTTTCTAAAGCATTTCGATCGAAGCTCCAATCGGCCCTATCGGTGTAATGCTCCATAATTTTTTCTAAGCCGTAAATTTTTTCGGTTACATTTGAAATAATACTCACCGTACCGACGCCCATTACGGATTTAAAGCGAGCGGAAAAATCGCAACCGGTGTCCCCTCTTACGATAAGGTGCGCTGTATCCGCTTCAAAGGAAGCTGTTTGGTTTCTCGAAATCAAATCGATTTTTCTGCCCTCACCTGCACAGTGAAAGTACAAATTCAGTTGTCCTTCTGTCACCTCGTATCCGAAGCTCATAGGTACAATGTACGCTTCGTTTTCGTCGACAAGACCCAAACGGCAACAGTCACATTCGCCTAAAGCCTTGAGCATTTCGGTAAAATCGGTAATTTCTCTGTCTTTTCTTCTCATTTTATCACCTTTAACAAACGGATAGTTTAACTACTATAAACTTTGACCCGTTCGAGTTTTATTTTAACATTATACAGCATCGTTCCATGATTTTCAACATTTTAATTTAAGCAAAAAGACCACAGCAAATTTTTTGCTATGGTCTGAAATTTGTTTGATTTAACTGCTATTGAATTGACTATGTATGTACCGTTCGATCCTTACGAAAACGAATTACATGTCAAATCTTGTAAAAGTATCGCCTACTTCGACATCGAATTTTTCGGGTGCGTCATCATACTGCCAAGTACGGTGACCGGCGATATTCGAGCGGTCGGTGAACGGAATTATCACAATTTTAGCAAAAAGAATGGGTGCGGTGTTAAATCCTCTCTTGGTTTTGCAGATCTGTTGCATCGCTTCATTTGTCGCAAAATCCTCACGTGATCTGTAGTAATCGCAGAGAATTTCCGGATATTGAGGATTAACCAGCATTTGCATATCGGTTAAGAAAACAGGATAATCTGTAAGGCGGTATTGAGTTCCCGTTCTGTCGGATTTAAACAAATTCCAATCGCTGAGCACTCCCTGCTCAATCGCAACGACGGCGATATTTTCTCCTTGAAACTTTTTAAGGTGAAGTACTTTAATTTTGGTTACAGCGTCTCTCATAGTTCTCCTTTCGTTATTCCCATTCGCTTAAGCAATTTTATATGGGTAATTTTGTTCATATTATATATCATTATTATCAAAATTGCAAGACGTCACGCCGCTTACAGCGCAATACATTAATGTAATTATGACTTTTTTGCCCAACTTAAGCTGACAAGTACTTGAAAAATAACAATCGTTATGCTACAATATTCTTACAAGCTAAGGCTTGAATAATTTTTTTCGGAGAGTGCTTTTTGAAAAACACTGAGCTTTCGGAGATTGTATTGTAAACGGGAGGTTTGCAAATACATTCTCGGCAATCCTCTCGTATTTTGAGCGTCAACAATTTATGAAAGGATCAAAAAATGAATAATTTGACGATACGTTTAGAAACAGAAAGAGACTACAGAGCAGTAGAAGAACTAACCCGCGAAGCTTTTTGGAATGTCTATAAGCCCGGCGCCGACGAGCATTACTACGTACACATAATGCGAAATCACCCCGACTTTATCCCGGAGCTTGCATTTGTACTCGAAGCTGACGGCAAAATCATCGGTAGCATTATGTATACGAAAGCGTGGCTTGAAGATGAAAACGGCAAGCGTAAGGAAATCGTTTCCTTCGGGCCGCTTTGCATTGCGCCCGAATACCAAAGGCAAAAATTCGGCAAAATGCTGATTGAGCATTCCTTTGATGTTGCCCGTAAAATGGGGTATGATGTAAACATCATTTTAGGCAATCCGGGAAATTATGTCAACAGAGGGTTTGTAAGCTGCAAAAAGAAGAATGTCAGCTTTATCGTGGACGAAAAATTCCCGACTGCACTTCTCGTTTGTGAGCTTGTCCCCGGTGTACTTGACGGCAAAAAGTGGATTTATATTCCGAGTACAGCCGCCGATTGCTGTGAGGATACTGCCGCAGTCGAAGAATTCGACGCAACATTTCCGCCAAAAGAAAAGAAATGGATGCCAAGTCAAGAGGAATTCTACATTTACAGTCATTCTTCTGTCGTAAGATAAACGTAAAACACCGCCGAGGTTTCGCATGAGTCCTCGGCGGTGTTCAGTTTTATGCTTGAAAATTCGGTGTTAAAATGTTGCCGTTTACACACTCAATCACCGCATAAATTGTGCGGTCAATTAAATTTTCAGTGTAATTGTTATTGTTGTTCCCATTCGCAACCGCCAAACCGACCTTAAACGATTTTGTTTTAGCACAGTGGCACAAATTGATTTGCTTTCTCTTAGATTATCCTATATACATAGGTAGTCCCAACTTTTGCTATCATTTTGCTATCACGGTTTGCTATCATTTTTCAAAGATAAAACCGATATTATATACCTTATCTACCGACATAATTATGTTTTCTTCTTTTTTGTGCAGAAAGCTCATCATACATAGCGACAAATAATCTTGTCAGAAAATCTTTGTTATCAACATCATCAACCAACAACATCTCTTTTG
>CAZBXS010000047.1:3471-9062 GCA_964495955.1 uncultured Faecalibacterium sp. | reverse complement strand
GCGTGCGCAGTAGCGAAGCGAGTGCACGCACGAAACACGGGGGCTCGATGCCCCCGTGTTTCGTTTTCGCAGGAAGTTCGGCTGTTTGAGATAAAGAATTCAAACCTGCGGTATCATCAAAACTGTTTTTTCTTCAAGTCTGTCCGATACTAAACCGTTTTCGCTTTTTATTTTTTCAACTGTGGTGTTATAATCTCTCGCTATATCCCAAAGTTTTTCGTCTGCCGAGGCAAAATACACCGTCAGCGTCGGCATATTTTGTGATTTCGGTCTGTTTAAATCGGGTTCTAAATCGCTACAGGCGTATATTTCAACGTGTTTTAATACGGGCATGGAAATATTGACGCTCATTTTGATTTCGGCTTTGTCCGAGCCGACTGTAGAACATGTAATATCTGATACACTGACTGTAGGATCGGCTGTTATAACGCCGTCGGTTTCATTCGTCGGGCAATTAAACTGAAAATCGACTGTTCGCTCTGTATACCCGTAGCTGTCGGAAGTGTCTTTATACAAAATTCCGATAACTGCATTGCCGGTAGCGATGATTTTTTCCGTTTCCGATGTTGCGGTACATTCTACTTTTCTTACCGATACATCGACTGTTTCCGATATGTTCAAGTTAGATGTATCAACTGTCGAACGCAGGTTCTCCGTTCGTTTAAAATTGTCTGTGTGCTTTGTAAGTTCGACGGTTTTATATTCCGACCTAACCTCATATTCGGTCGAATAACTGTCGGTAACGAGTGTTACGGTCTTTTCACTATAGGCATCGGCGCAAATAAACGCTTTGACGCTGATATCGAGAAGTCGGTTTTCGCCTTTTGAGTCAGACCTTGTAACAACATTAACACAAGCTGTCTTTACTTCGCAGTCACAGACGCTTTTTTCGTCGATATCCGATAATTCGACTATTTGGCTCAACGGCATCGAATGTGTGAAATGTACGGGTAAATTATCTTCATTATCGGCTTTATAGAAAATATTGACGTTCATTTCGCCTTTAACGAGCATTTTCCCGTCTATGCATTTCACTGTATCTACATCGCAAACAGCTTCTGTTCTGATTATTGCCGATACGGGCGGTGTCGGTGCCTGTATTTCGGCGGTCTCCCCTATTTCGAACATTTTACGGCACTGTGAAATCGGCATATCGGCTTCGAGCTCTTTCTTTTCGGCCTCAACTCCGCCTCCGTCAGCCGAAACCGTTATCTGTACATTCGAAAGAGCGGTAACACAAAATCTTATGTTTATGTTTCCGTTAAGTGATAGCCGTCTTTGACTTACCGGACGGCAATTTACATATTCGCCCACTGCCGATGCATATGCATTACACTCGCTGTCAAGGTCACGCACTTCAACATATTTCGAAAACGGTACAGTCTGTTCACAGCATTCGAGACTACCTTTATCGCCGAGATACAGAACTCTTATCACTGCGTCGCCGTCGGCTGTCACTCTGTCCCCCGTAATTCTGCAAGATGTTATGTTCGGCTCAACAAAGCACTTTAGTATTCTTTCAACATCTGCACAGTATTCCGGTAAATTTATTTGCGTATCAATGCCGTATTCCGTCGAACCTTCATAAAGCGTTTTTATGAAATTTACGCTGTCTTTAGTCAAATTATAGTCCATAGCATACACTCCTTTTCAAATTAAGTCTATGCTGTAAATCTCCATGTAATGCTTTATTGGGCGAATTTGTCCGAAAAAAAATACCTGCCACATTTTGTGACAGATACAATTTAGTCATTCACCTATTTTTTTGAGGGTATCTTTTCGAATTTCTTCTCTTAATCCGCTCAAGTACGACGAAAACTCCACTTTGTCGTCTGCGTATGTCTTGTTTAGTTCATATTCTTGCGGTATCCATGTTGCTAAATCCGAAAAATTATGTTGAATCAACGCTTCCAAACTATCAAACGCCTTGTATATTTTGGCTTCGGCAGTCTCATGCTTTTCCATCTCGGCATAAAGCTCGGACATTCTTTTTGAAGTTGCTTCGGGCAGAGTATCGACCCACTTTTTCAAAAGCGTTTCTTCAGTTGTTTCATCTTTTTCAGTTTTGTCAAAGGTAGGTATATCTCCTGTAAACGCTTCGCCGAGGTCGTGTATAATGCACATTTCGATGATTTTGTTCATATCGGCATTGGGAAATTCATCTCTCAAAAAAAACGCAATCAAACACATCTGCCAACTGTGTTCGGCAACGCTCTCGTGTCTGCCTTTGCTTGTGTAGCAGTGGCGTGTTGTATCTTTTAGCCTTTCGGCTACAATCAATGCATTCAGTAGTTCTCGTGGTTGCATAATTGCATATGAGCTCCTTTCAACTTAATTTTACGCACCTTACGGTAATTCTTGACCTCCCGCTCATATTACATGTATAGAGCGTCAAGTCCCAATCGCCAGCTTCGAGAGCGTTCGAATCGTTACCGCCGATGATTTCCGTACCGATCACTTTGTACGTAAAAACATTTTTGTCCATGTCGGAAAATTCGACGGTATCACCGTATTTCAGATTGTCTATTCGTCCGAAATGCGTGATATAGTTGTGTCCGCCGATTATCATGTTATCGGCGTATACCGAGCCTTTGTATCGGCATGGTGCTTTTTTCAGCCGTTTCTCCCCTGTCGCACTGATTACGGGTAAGGTCAAATCGAGCGACGGGAAATAGATTTTTCCGATATATTCGTAGCCGTCGACCGTTACTGTCGGCATTTCGACTTCGCTGTCGACCATATATGCCGGTTCGTCATCGTGTTCGACAGTCTCATACTCGCTTTCAAGTTCGCCGAGCACCGCTTTTGCCACCTCGCCTGCCCTCTTTTCATCGTACTTGTTATAGGCGGTCAAAGACACGGCACAGATTATCAATGCAAGTCCTACGGCTATAAATGCTATGCCTTTTTTACTTTTCATAATTGTTTTTCTTTCTGACGCAGAATATTATGCCGATGATTATAAACGTTATTCCGAATTCAAACATCAGCGGTATCGGCCATTCAAGCATACCCGTTTGCGGTATATTGCCGTTCGGTTTCGTTTCGTCGGGTGATGTTGTTTTATCCGAGCCGTTCGATGCGGTCGTACTGTCAGTGTTTGTTGTGCCGTTAAAATCGGTCGTACCTGTAGGTGACGTGGTGTCATTCGGGTTTGTTGTACCTGTAGATGATGTGGTGTCATTCGGGTTTGTGGTACCCGTAGACGATGTGGTGTCATTCGGGTTCGTCGTACCCGTAGACGATGTGGTGTCATTCGGGTTCGTCGTACCCGTAGATGATGTTGTGTCACTCGGATTTGTCGTATCATCGGGATTTGACGGTTCAGTCGTTTGCGAACTGCCGTATGTGTTGGAAATAATATAATTCTTTCCGGAGCGATTGACAGAAACTTCGTAGCCGTCGGGAACCGTCTTTTCGGTAACAGTCCACATGTACTTCAAATCAAGATTTTTCCATTCGTGACGCCAGTTATTGCTTTTGTTGAGGGTCACTTCGTCATAAACCGTATTATTTTTCAAAAGTTGGACAGTGACGCTTTCGGGTCTGTTTTCGCCCTTATCGTTCTTCCAAACTTTCGTAACTTCAATGTCGGTTTTGTCGTTTTTACCGTCGACTTCCGCTTTCGGAGCTGATTTTACACTATATGAGTAGCTTCCGTCTTGAGCTTTTGCAGGCAGTGAAATCAGCATCGTTTCGGGGGTATATATCTTGTCTCCGACTTGCTTTTTTTCACCAACTATCAAGTATAGTCCCGCTGTCTGTGTCTTTTTGAAATAAAACGCCGCAAAGCCGTTAGTATCTGTTACCGCAGAAGAAAGCGGAGCGATATTATCCCGCTTAACATAGCCTAAGAGAGTGTCGGAAAGATTTTTCGTTTTGTCGGCAGTAAGGTTACTGTAGTCGACGCTGTAGCGGACAAAATCATCGGCAGGCACAAGCTGGCCGTTCGGCGTCATGTTCGCTACTTTGTATACGGAAAATGCGACATCTGAAATGGGAGTGCCGTTATGCTTATATTCAACAGATACGCTCACGCCACGGGTTACGTCGATTTTATCTTTCGCACTCGCAGACGGCAAAATAACGCACACGACAATAAGTACACACAAAATTGCCGCTAATCTCGCTGTCGCTTTTTTCATTACGGCACCTCCTTTTCGTTTATTCTTGTTCGTCTTGGTTTTCTGTTTCACTGTTTTCGTACTTTTCGTCCGCTTCTTCTTCGTTTTTATCTTCGGACATTTCGCTGAGTTCTCTCATCAGCTTTCTTTTTTTCTTTGCGCTCGTGGCAGTCAGTACCGCAATGACAAGTAAAATCAAAATCGGAACCGCCACAATGGGTGCGACTATCAACGGGTCAATCTGTACGGCATCGGAAGTGACGATGATCTCTTTCGACTGCTCGGAATTTTCTATTCGGTGTCCTCTGACCAAAAGTCTGTGAGTGTTGACCGCATAGGGTGTACAGGTGACGAGGGTGCAATAGTCCATGTTCACATCGACATTCAATGCGTCCGTCTCGTGAGGAAGTACAATCAAAATTTGGTCAACTTCATATGTCATCGTCTCGTCAAGGACACGCATCATGAATATGTCGCCGACCTCCAATTTGTCTAAGTTTGTAAATAATTTTGCGCTCGGCAAGCCTCGGTGACCCGAAACGACGCAATGCGTTCCGACACCGCCGACGGGCAGAGACGTCCCCTCAATATGACCGACACCGACTTGAAGAACAGCGTCGGACGTACCGTGATAAATAGCGAGGGTACAGTTGATTTTCGGTATTTCGATATAACCCATTACGCCCGTACCTGCAATATCAAGCTGTGAATTGTAATCTTTCGCCGCTTCTTCGTCAAGACGTGGCGAATATGTACCTGCGTTCAGGCGTTTGTTATATTCTCGTGCATCGGACATCACTTTTTTATATTCGCTGTCGTCCAACTGTGCAACTTGTTCGGCGTATTCCGTTATAACTTTCGACTGATGGAACGAATTCCAATAGTCGCTGACGGTCGGATAAAGCATTATTCCGACGCCGAGTAACAGTATCAAAACGAGAATAACCGTTGTCAGATGTTTTTTCATAAATTACCCCAAAGCGTATGCTTAATTTGTTTTTGCTGAATTTCAAGATCGGCTGTGTTTCCCGATCTCAAAATTCAACCAAAACTTTATCTCTCTGCCACCCTCCGACGCATAAGCGTCGGAGGGTTTGATTTCGGCTTATCAATTACAGATCGATTAAATTTTGCTTGAATCAAACTGATGCTTGTTTAGATTATTTCTCTAAAGCGAGCTTTTTTCTTGTTACAAGAAGAACTGCAGCACCGACGATGAGGAATCCGCCGACAATGTAGAAAATAGTTGTACCGATACCGCCCGTTGAGGGAAGCTCTGTACCGCTGTTGTTTTCTACTGTAACTGTAGCGATTTCGCCCGTAGCGTCAACATTATCGGAATATGTCCATGTGCAGTTTGTTTCATTGCCTGTGGGAGCTGCCCAATTGATTGTTACAGTGATCGGTTCGGGAAGAATGTTATATCCGTCGGGAGCTTTAATTTCGGTGATTTCATATGTACCTGCA
>CAZBXS010000047.1:0-3461 GCA_964495955.1 uncultured Faecalibacterium sp. | reverse complement strand
AAGATAATTACACCGTTGCTGTCGGTTGTAGCTGTATAATCAACCTTTTCTGCCTTAGTAACAGTCTTTGTGCCATCTTTATCTGTGATGATAACAGTGTTGAGCTTTGTACCGCTGATTTTGAATTCGGCGCCTTCGAGTGTTGTAGCATGGTTGTTAGCGTCAACTTTTACGAGTTTGAGCTGAGTGACGAATGTCGTTGTCTTCTTTTCGGGTGTGGGTTCCTTGCTATCGGCATTTGTCGGGTCGTTAGAGTACTCAAGAACAACTTTGTTGTCGTTTCCGGCAGTGCCTACCTGAGCGTCACTGTTTACGGTTGCGCTGTATACGATCTTGATTTCGTCGCCTGTGTTGTACTTTGTAACATCGTCAAATTTAACGATTATAACCTGCTCATTGACAGTAAGAGTGTAGTTTGTATCGGCTGTCATTTTCTTGTCACCGACATAAACTTCGAGGTCGTTATTGTATGTAAGACCCTTTGACAGAGTATCGGTGAATGTCATCGTGTACTTGTCATAACCTGTCGTTGAGGGAACAGCGGACTTGATGACGAACGGAACTTTGTCACCGATAGCGGCGTTGTTGTTTTCAACGAGACCCGTTGTGCTGTCGTCTTCGTCTTTGTCACCGTCGATCTTCTTGTCAACTGACGGCTTGTCGGCTTTGATTTCGATTTCTGCGTTTGTCGTGTCGAGCATGAGAGCTGAAATCGGTGTTGCGGCGCCGTTGTCTTTGATTACGTAGTAACCTTCGTCAAGACCGCCAATAACATAGTTGCCTTCGCTGTTGAGTTCACCTGTTGAACCGGTGATGTTAAGAGTGTTGCCATCAATAGCGGCAACAACTGCCTTGGCAAATGCCATAAGAGCATCGCTGTCAAGTGCGGCTATCTTGGCATATACCTGATAGTCGAATGTTGCGCTGTCTTTCTGGTCTCCAAGTTGGAAATAGTTAGCTAAAAAGTCCTTAGCTTCATCGGGAACGGAATAAACTATCTTATCCTCGCCCGTTCTGACTGCATCGAGAACTTTGTAAGCTGTGAATGTTTTTCCTGCGAGAGAAGTAACTTTGTCGTTGGGTTTGATAGTGATAGTCTTGTCAGCTGCCGCAAATGCGGGAATCGCAAGAGCGAGAACAAGTACTAAAGCTGTTAAAACCGATAATACTTTCTTCATTAGTTTACATTCCTTTCTAAAAGTGTTTTTGTTGTTTTTCGAGTTTAGAGAATGCCGATTTTCTCCTTTCTCGATTTTTTGTTTTTATACATAAGCGCTAAAGAGACGATTATCATCGCCGCTCCGGCTAAGGTATACATGTAAGTTCCGTGTCCGCCCGTAGCGGGTAAAACTATCGCTGCGGCGGTATTGTATGCGGTGATTTTCATGTTTTCGCTCATAGTGAACGAACAGATATTGCCGTCTGTTTCAAGTGGCATATCGCTGTCGTACTTGACGGTAAAATCGCTGTTTTGTTTTTCCGATACGGTGACTTTAGCGCCGATCGGTATTTTTATAACAGAGCTTTCGCCGTTTTTGAGCGTAATTTTTTGTCTTATCGCTTCACCGCCGTCGACTGTGTAACTGACATCGAATTCGAAACTCTCGTCTGTATCAGAACCGACAACCGTTTTTTCTATCGTCAGTTCTTTCGGTGACTTGATGTTCTTTATTTTCAGTAACAGTCCGCTGTCGCTGTCGACGCTGACCATGGGGTGTTCTTCCAAAAGTGTAACTTTTCCGTCCTTGTCGACCTGTATCTTGATAGGCTCATCAAGCATTTCGTAGCCGTAAGGTGCGGTAACTTCACTGAGTGTATAAGTACCGGGGAAAAGTCCGTTCAACTTCAAGATGCCGTCTTCTCCGACTTCAATTTCGGTAGTTGTCGCAGTAGACTGTTTTTCGTTGACAGGTACAAGTCGCCACTGCTGTGCCTCGGAAGCGTTATCTTCGTAGAGAATTATCTGCGTACCGTTCACTTTGCTGTTACCGGAAAGGTCGACAACGGTCGAAGCGGCTGCACTAACAGCTATTTTAGGCTTAATCTTAAAAGATCCGTTTTCGTTGAGCACCAAAAACCAGCGTTGAACTCTGGTCGGTGAATCGTCGGCTATCCAGTGACCGAGCTTTGTCAAATTGTCAATTTTTGCATTCTCATGGTCGATATATTTTTTCGCACCGACATTATAGAAACTGCAAGAACCGTCGTCGTTGATTGTTACCTTGTACTGTTGAGTAGTTACGCCGGTTTTATTTTGTAATTGAGCAAGATAGAAAGCACCGAGGTCGCTTAGATTACTCGTATCGGCACCGATAACATAATCGGTATCTCTGGCTAATGAGATATAATAAAGTCCGCCGTTATCAAACAATTGTGTGCTTTCTGTCGGTACGGTGTACACACCGTCGGAATTCTTTATGAAGTTGACTGTGTTGCCGTTTTCATCGGCCATTGAGAATACCGCACCCGAAAGTGCTGTACCCGAAGCGTCCAATTTTTGCAGCGTCATATCGACTTTATAGACGGTGTTCGTAAACAGTATCGTGTTAAGCACATCTTTGATGACAGTACCCGAAGCCGTGTCACCCGAACTTACAACGCCGTTAATTTTGTTTGAGACGATGTAGCCTCCGGGGTCTGTCTCCCGTATGGAGTACCTCGCACCGAAAGGCAGGTAGTCGATTATTATGTATTCGCCGTTTTTGAGGGTGAATGAACTTCCGTCGTGAAGAACGAGATCGTGTTCAAGTTCGTTACCGTCGGCGTCGTATTTTTTGTATGCGTAGTCGTCTTTGATTTGTACGCCGTTGGAATCGTAGATGTTGATATCAAAGTTAAATTCTTTGTCGGAGTTTGTTTCGCCGACAACTTCTTTTTCTACCCTCAAACTCGTAGCTTTTTGGTCAATGTTGACGCCCGTAACCGAGGGAAGCGTGAAGTTCATAAAGCAGGTCGAGCCTGACGCACCACGCTCGGTATAGAACAGGGTCAATGTGTGGCTGTGGGATTGACCGTCGCCTCTTTCGTGTTCGATGTAATCCCAAAGATTAACATATTCACCGACCGACGAATGAACACCGCCGATATCGCAAACGAGTTCGTTATCAAGGAAAACCCACAAGTCATCGTCGCCGTAGAACAGGTATTCGAGAGGGCCTGTGTAATCGGTGGTCAGGGTAAATGTGACCGCCATTTGCATACCGAAGTAGCTGTTATGGTTTCGTCCGTCGTCACTTAACGGAAATGTTTTGTTAGTGCTACCGTTATAGCATTGAAGTGTACACGATGTATCGCCAAACAAGGGATCGACTTTTCCCGAAACATTGTCCATAGGCCAAAAGTTGTTCGTTGTAATATGACTGTGATATGTTCCGCTTGACGGTGACGGGTGATTGAACTTTTGAAGATCGCCTAAAGTACGGCTCGTTCCGTTATCGTTGACGGTTACAGACGAAATAGTA
>CAZBXS010000046.1:0-9185 GCA_964495955.1 uncultured Faecalibacterium sp. | reverse complement strand
CGCTCATCATCGACGGCGAAAGGTGCAGTTCGTTGAGCGCCTGTCCTCTGATTGCACACCAATATAGGTACTTTTCAAATTCGCTGTCGGTGTATTTTACCTTGGCTTCGTTGCCGTAGATAGGTTCGTGATTGTATATCGCTTTGAGTGGTATCTGTAAATTTCTTCTTTTAAGACAGTCGAAATATCTTCCGTCTCGGTAGGTGATTTCGCTTTCGACCTGCGGTTGATTTTTGCAGTTTTCGGCAAATCCTATGTCACCGCTGTTTTGTATCCATATGGAATTTACCCACTGAAGCCACCATGGAGATACGTTGACGTAGCAGGTCATGTTTATCCAAAGTTCCGGTTTTACTTTTCGAAGTGCGTTGTAAAGTACGATCCATTTCGTCCAAAGGTCAGTTACAAAGTACATGTCTTCGTGTCCGCCGACCATGTGGTCGTGTCTTTTCCCTTTGCACGCTTTGAGTGCGAAACCGTCGAATTTCCAATAGTCGATGTCGTACAGGCGAGTTTGTTCTTCAAGAAAGGCTTGCAGTTTGTTTACATAGTCGGTCGAGGCGACGCAAATGTCTTTTGCCTGACGGTTCACATAGCCGTTGCCGGCTCGGTGAAACCTTTTTGCGAATTTATATACATCGTTGTAACCGCCTCTCGGGCCGAGCCACATGCCGAAATTGCTGTCAAGCTCTTTGCAAAATGCGGTAACTTTCGCCATGCCGTTCGGGAATTTTTTGTTGTAAGACCAAAACGGAGCTTTCATGTCAACCCAACCGTCATCGACTACGTACGCCGATATTTCGGGCGCACCGAAAGCTGTCAGCTTGTCATGAACCTGTTTAAATGAGGAAAGTATATTCTTTTCGTCAATCTCACGCATGTAGTCGTACCAGCTGTTGTACTGAAAACGCAGATCTATGGGGACGCTTATGGTGTCGATGTACTTGAAAAATGCGTGCTTCATTTCGAAAAACGATGTGCCGTCGCCTGTACCTATAACTGTAGCAGGGCAGGCAAAATCTCTGCCGACATTTTTTCCGAGGTAGTACCTGACGGTGACTTTCGAGAAGATGACCCTGTTCTCCGTTGCAGGAAATTCACAGCCGACGAACATTCCGTTTATGTACACCGGTTGACCGAGCATCGAGTGAAATGCGGGGATTTCGCCACCCTCGACAATTTTGGTGTCGAAGTATTCACCGCCGTTTGTATCGAGAATTTCGAGGTCGATGAAGTCGATTTCACGTTTGTCTGTCTGCGTCAGAGTGAGTTGTTTTTTGAGCGTGTTGCCATCCGTTTTCAACGTCAGGCAAGCGGATACGTCACCGCTTTTTTCAAAGTTGAGTACCGCACTTTTGTCGGTGCATTCGCCGAAAGTGAGGGCAAGGTCGCTTGAATTCAGGACTTTGCCGTCGGTGAAATGTACAGAAAAAATTTCGTCTGTTTCGATTTCGGTACAGGTGAGTGGGTTGATGATTTTTAAAGTACCGAGACGGTTTCGAGCGGTGCTGATTTCGCAGATAATTTTGTCTGTTTTCAGAGTAAACATAAGACACTTCCTTAGTAGTTTCTTTCGGTTATTTTATCATTTTTCCGGTGGAAAAGCAAGGGTTTACCGAATTCTGAATGGGGAACGGAAATTTCTTTGCATTTAAATCATGCGTTTGGGTTAATTTGTTCTTGCGGTAAGAACACGGTGGGGAAGTTTTGCGTTTAACCGATGGTTCGCATAAAAACTTAAAATTCATAATCATTGCGTTATTAGCCATCACCCGTCGCAATACGGTCAGATCCTATAGCGAATAGCTATTGACGGAATATGAATACTGTGATATAATTTATTAAAATCTATTAAGATGGAGGCAACAATATGAAAAAACAGTTCAAAAGAGCGGTGGCTTTACTTTTGGCAGTGCTTATGATAACGGCTTCATTCGCCTGTACTTCATTCGCACTCAATGAGGACGCCGTCGCAAAACACAAAGGTCAATACAAAAACTACCTTCTCCTCGGTGACAGCGTAGCCAGCGGATACCGTGACGAAATGACGGACAACGATTCGGATTTTGACGAAATGTATAACGAATCGGTTTATTGGCGTGTTCCCGGCTCTTACGGCGATATTATCGCAAACGCCATTATCGAGGACAAGAGCATGACCGCTTTTGCCGCTCCCGGTTTCAGAACGATAGAAATTCGCTATATGCTCGAAGACGATTATGCCGCCGAATGCACAGACGAATATCTTTTCCACCCCAGCCAGCTCAATGTTTACAAAAAGTACGGCTATCTTCCGGGTGACGAAAGAATCAGAAAAGCCTATCAACAGGCAGTCACCGATGCAGACCTCATCACTCTCGGTGTCGGCGGAAACGACTGGGGCGCTTATCTCGGTTGGGTACTGGCTGACGTTTTGGAAGAAGAAAATGTCGCTGACAAGTACATGAAAGAAGTCGAGGCTATCCTCGAAAACAGCGATCTCGACCTTTCGACTTTCGAAGAACTCGTCGACATTGCCCATACTGCAGGCGCTCTTCCGGCACTTCTTGACAAAATCCCCGAAGCACTCAACTACGGCTTGGGTAACTTCTATAAAAACTGGGACATCATGATCGAGGACATATACAACTATAACCCCGATGTAACTCTCATGGTTCTCGGTATGAGCGACACGAGCGTTAAGGGCAAGCACTTTGACTACAACGGCGTTGAAGGCGAACCCGTAGAAACAGAGGAACAAAGCGAAGCCGAACAAAAAGTTATCGACCTTGTAGTCGACTTTATTATGTCCGTCGGCAACAAGCCGATGATAGAGGGTGCGAAAAAATACGGTTACACATATGTTGACACCGAGGGTACAACCTACCTTGACAGCCACCCCGACGCAGGCGGTCACGAGATAATCGCCGACAAGGTTATACAGGCTCTCCCCGATCCCGAAATTTCGGTTAAATTCGACGATGTTACGACCGGTCACAAGTATTACAATGCGATTGAATATGTACTTTTGAACGGCATCATGACTGCAACAAGTGACAAAACTTTCAGTCCCGACGACGCTTTGACGAAAGCTCAACTTTCTCAGGCTCTCGGTGCTATGGGAAGTACAGGCGACTTGGGTACAAGCACCGACAACGCAAAGGCGTTGGAAGTTGCCGTAGGACTTCTCAAGTGCGGAACTACTAAAGGCTTTATCGGCTTCTTCAAGAGTTTCGCTCTTGCAACAAAGGTGCTTTCGGACTGCGGATTTAGTGTTTCGGCGTCTGTAAGCAGAGCGCAAGCTGCGAATTACTTCAAGCAGTTTAACGAAATCTGAATTTCGAAATTAAATTTTAATTTTCAACAAATTAAAACGAGTGCTCGGTCAACGGGCACTCGTTTTGGTTATTACGCTTTTTTGTCAGTGAATTTTTAAATTTAAATTATAAGCAAAAACTCGCTTAAAACAAAACCCGACAGTACGCCGATAAGAATTATCAGTACAAACATAACCACCCAAGAGATAATTGCCGCTTTTGCGCAAGCAGGGGCACATTTCGGACGGTTATTCTTTTCGACGAGCCAATAAATAATACCAAACAATGGAATCAGTACCGAAAGGATAACAAGACCTACATCGACTTTGTCCTCTCCCGATACTTGTTGACCCGAATAGTTCATCGGCTGTGCGGAACAACCGCATTTTGGGCAGATAACTGCCTGATCAGCCAGTTGCTGTCCGCAATTTTGACATTCTTTCATATTTTTGACCTCCTTGTTATTTTAAGCATAATTGCTTGTCGGCATTATTGTATCACATGTGATTATGCGTTTCAAGCATTTTATCGGATTTTGAAAAATAAATATTTGAATTGTCGAAATTTAGCGAACTTCCCACTAAACCGAACCCCCTCAGCTGTAACAGCTGAGGGGGAAAATAATTTACTTCTTCAATTTAAGCGTCTTTTCATACGCTTGGGTAACTGCCTCTATGCATGACGCTCTGAACGCTCTGTTTTCAAGTGCGTGCACGCCGGCTATCGTCGTTCCGCCGGGACTGCATACCTCGTCTTTGAGTTTTTCGGGGTGCTTTCCTGTTTCGAGAACCATTTTTGCCGAGCCGATGACGGTTTCTGTGGCGTATCTGAGTGCCTTGTCTCTGGGCAAACCACACTCTACAGCACCGTCGGCGAGCGATTGAATGAACATGTACACAAACGCCGGCCCACAACCCGAAATTGCACTTCCTGCGTCTATCAGTCTTTCGGGGATAACGTCAAACTGCCCCGAATGAGACATAAATTCGAAAAATTCATCTAACTCCGACTTTTCGATTTTTTCGTCTGTACTGACGAGTATCATGCCCTCGGAGACAAAAACGGGCGTGTTCGGCATTATTCTTATTATCGGGCAGTCAATTCCGAGCTTTTCTTTTATAGCGTCGATTGATACGCCTGCCGCCATGGTGACGATGACAAATCTGTCACTGCGCTTTGCGAGCGTGTCTCTTATTTCGGCGATCATTTCGTCCAAAAACTGCGGTTTTACTCCGAAAAAGATGTACTTACAGTCTTGAGCTACACTGTTGTTGTCGCTGAGTTCGAAGCCGTATTCTTTTGCGAAATCTTCGGCTTTCTTTGTGTCCTTGTCAGCTACGGCAATATCTTTTGTGTGCTTACCTGCTGCGACAGCCAATGCACCACCCATATTGCCAACACCGATAAAACCGATTAAATGTCTCATATGATACACTTCCTTATCTGATATTTCCGTTACCTTCAATAATATACTTGTACGTCGTCAGTTCTTCAAGACCCATGGGCCCTCTTGCGTGAAGTTTTTGAGTTGATATTCCCATTTCGCAACCGAGACCGAATTCTCCGCCGTCGGTAAATCTTGTCGATGCATTGACATATACAGCCGCACTGTCAACAGACGAAGTGAAAAGGTGCGCCGTATCTGCATTTTCGGTAACGATAGCGTCACTGTGTCCCGTCGAGTGCAGGGAAATATGCTCTATCGCTTCTTGAACGCTGTCGACGACTTTGGCAGCCAAGATGTAATCGAGAAATTCCGTATCAAAATCGTTTTCACCCGCCAAAGTACCGCCGATTATATTGTACGCTCGTTCGTCACAGCGAAATTCGACGGGGGAGAGGCCTTTATCTTTTCTCGACTCGCCTAACCAATACTTAACAGTCGGGAGAAATTCTTCGGCGATATCCGAATGGACTATCAGAACTTCCTCGGCGTTACAGACGGACGGACGTGAAGTCTTGGCGTTTTCGACAATGTTCAGCGCTTTTTCAAGGTCGGCGTACTTGTCAACATATACATGACATATGCCCGTTCCCGTTTGAATGCAAGGCACCGTTGCGTTCTTAACGCAGGCGTTTATAAGTCCGGCGCCACCTCTGGGAATGAGTAGGTCGACCAAGCCGTCGGCGGTCATGAGGTCGGTTGCACTTTGTCTTGTCGTATCTTCAACTAAAGCTACCGCATCTTTCTCAAGTCCGGACTTTTCAAGACCTTCTCTGAGTGCGTCGACAACCGCTTTTGACGATAAATACGCCTCTTTTCCGCAACGCAGAACACAGGCGTTACCGCTCTTTAAAGCAAGTACGGCGGCGTCTGAAGTAACATTCGGACGGCTTTCGTATATGATAGATATAAGTCCCATGGGGACGGAAACTTTTTTAATTTTCAACCCGTCAGGGCGTACAGATGAAGAAATTACTTTTCCGACGGGGTCGGGGAGAAGGGCAACATCACGCATTCCCTTAGCCATTGAAAGTACCCTGTCCTCATTTAAAGACAGGCGGTCTATCATGACTTGGGAAATTTTCCCCTCGGCGTTTTTGACGTCGAGTGCGTTAGCGGAAAGTACGTCTTCCATGTGGCTTTCAAGTGATGACGCCATGTTTTCTATCACTTCGTTCTTTTTGTCTGCATCAAGCAGGGCAATAGTCTTGCCCGCTTTTTTCGCTTTTTCCAAGATTTCACGAGTTGTCATTTATTATCCCTCTTTCCTAAAAAGCGTGTTCCGACATCTTTTCCGTCGACGATATCATAAAGTTTTTCGATATCCGAGGCGTTCGTGATGATCATATCGGTACCGTTTTGCGTGACTGTGAGTGCGGCGTTGATTTTTGTCTTCATTCCGCCTGTGCCACGTGCTGTGCCTGCACCGCCGGCAATGGAAATAACGCTGTCGTCGATATTTTCGATGACGGGTATCAGTTTTGCGTTCGGGTCTTTATGCGGGTCAGCGGTATAAAGTCCGTCAATGTCCGAGAGAAGTACAAGCAAGTCGGCGTTGATGCTGACGGCTACGAAAGCCGAAAGCGTGTCGTTGTCGCCGATTCCGAATTCCTCGAAAGATACGGTATCGTTTTCGTTGATTATCGGGAGAGTGCCGAGTTCCAAAAGCCTGTTCATCGTGTTTTGGAAGTTGAGATGACGGCGATCGTTTTTGATGTCATCGGTAGTTATAAGTATCTGCGCTACGGTGTGGTTGTACTCTGAAAACAACTTGTCGTATACATACATAAGTTCGCACTGACCTATCGCCGCCATAGCTTGTTTTGTCGGTATGTCGGTCGGTCGTTCGGCGAGGTTGAGCTTTCCGACGCCCATTGCGATTGCACCCGAACTTACAAGTATTATTTCGTGACCTGCATTTTTAAGGTCGCTTAAAACTTTACACATATTTTCGACTTTTCGGATATTCAAGTGACCTGATGAATGGGTCAAAGATGAAGTTCCGACTTTGATAACAACTCTCATTTTTTATTCCCCTTTTATCTTTTCGTATTCGTAGTAGTAGCCGTTTGTCTTTTCGGAATACGCTTTAATTTCGTCTTCTGTGAGCATAAAGCTGTCAATGGGATAGTCTTTGTAGTGCGGACAGGTGTCGAAATGATACCACTTTCCGTCGTACTTGACCTTGTTCCAGTAGTGACTGCTTTGTGTTGATTTTCGCTGTACACCCTCGTTTTTGATACCGGCGAGTGTCAACAGCTTCCTTGATACTGCGTAGAATGTGAACGAGTCGCCTTGCTTGTCGGTGATACCTCGGTACGCCTCCTGTTCCCAATCGGACTTGTCCGAAGTGCCGTTGTAGGCGATGTTTTGACGTATATAGTCATATATCGCACGCATTTTTTGCTTTTCGGTCATGCTGTCGTCGATAATTTCGGTATAGAGTTTGTCAAACGCTGTGTCTATCATGTACAGGCTGACAGTTTCGCTACTCTTTTCTTTCAGCGTGAAAGTGACTGTTTTGCTCGATTTGTTTCTCGCTTTGTCCTTTGCGGTGAAAGTTATCGGGTATGTTCCGACTTTGGTTTTGTCGAAGTCGCCGATATCGACCGAAACTTTAACTTCGCCGTCGTTATTGTCTGTAGCGGTTACTCCGTCTGTAAAACGAATGTTGTCGCCGATGTATACCGTTTTGTTCTGCGCCGAAATTACGGGAGGCGTATTGTCTTGCATAACAGTCAAAGTAACATCGTATTTCGTTTTGTTTCCGCCCTCGTCTTTGAGGACTATTGTAACTATCTGTTTGCCCTCTTTCGAAAAATCGGGTGTCTTTTTATAAGAAATCTTAACGCTTGTCTCGTCGTATATTTTCTTGACGAATTTGTCGGCAGGTATCTCGACGCCGAGATACGTCGATGCATTTAGCATATAGGCGGCAGGCGCTTTCGTATCTTCGACATTGAGCGTTACCGTGTATTCGTAGCCGTCGTAAAGTATCTTTATTTTGTTTTCAGAGACGCTGTTTAGCGGTATTTCACGGTATTCTTCTTCTATACAGTCCGCTTCGCTTATTACGGCGTCTTCTTTGAGGAAGTTTTCTATGCTGTAGCCGTTACTTCCTGCTTCAACTGTATAAGATGAGACAATTTCGGGAGGATATATTGTCAGTCGGCTTTCGTATTCGGTTTCGTTTCCGCCGGCGTCGGTAAGTACGACACAAACATTTCTATCACCGTTTAAGCTGTAATCTATCGGCTCTTTGAAAGCTACCGTAACCTTTGTTTTATCCGTGATATCTCGAACGAAATCAGACGCCGAGACCGTTTTTTCGCCTTTTCTGATCACTACGGGTACAGTTTTCGCTGTCGGCGAAACGGTGTCTTCGATATTAAGCGTCACATCGTAGAAAAGTATGCCGTTACGCACCTTTAACCTGTACTTTCCGGGCAAAGAACTGTCGGGCAGATTTTTCGTCACGAACGCCGCATTGACACTTTCGTCTTCGAAAAACGCCGCAGCGTCGGGGATAGCGTCACCGGCTTCAATTGTCAATGACGCATTGACGCCGATTTTCATGAACCCGACAACAAGTACCGCAGTCAAAATGACCGCAAAAACAGCCGACACGGTTATGATTATGGCTGTCGTGCGTCGCTTTCTTCGATAGCGATTTCGTTTTGAATATATGTCCGGCGAGAGAGCGTTGCTCGTTTTCTGTCGGAAATTGTCATTTCTGTCTTTCTTTTTCATTTTTCGAACCTCTGTTTCACTATTACATTATATTGTAGCATTTTCGCTCGGTACAGTCAATACAAAAATCTTGCGGACGGTGAATTAAAAAATCGCCTCCCTATTTTTTCCGTTTCTGTTGACGGGGCATTCAATTTGCAATATAATTGAAAGGATAACAAACCGTGGGGGGTTCACAATGAAAACCGTAAAAAAATATTTCAAAAGGTACTTTGTCGACGCCATGAGTGCTATGGCACTCGGTCTTTTCTCGTCTTTGATAGTCGGACTTATTATAAGTCAGTTGGCAAAAATACCTCATCTTGACTTTCTTTCGAATTTTACCGAAGTACTTTCGGCTTCGTCTCCCGTTGTCGGCGGTGCGATAGGTTGCGCTGTGGCGTGGGGACTTAAGCATAAACCGTTGGTAATCTTCTCGTGTGTTGCGGTCGGTGCTTACGGCTACGCATTGGGCGGCCCCGTCGGTGCGTTCTTAGCAACAGTCGTAGCATCGGAGATAGCAGGACTTATCGCAGGAAAAACGAAAATAGACATAGTCTTGACCCCGATAGTATCAATAGTCGTCGGCGGTGTTGTAAGTAAGTTCGTCGGCCCCGGCGTCTCGTCTGTAATGAACGGCATAGGCGAGGCTATTATGAAAGCTACCGAAATGCACCCGTTCCCGATGGGAATTACCGTTTCGGTCATAGTCGGAC
>CAZBXS010000045.1:0-9294 GCA_964495955.1 uncultured Faecalibacterium sp. | reverse complement strand
TCTTCTCCCTCCGTCACGACTGGCGTCGTGCCACCTCCCTCAAACATGAGGGAGGCTTGTGGGTGTTTCGTGCTTCGCACGAAACACCGTTGCTGACATTTGGTTTGTGCGTTTGTAATTAAGTATCTGCTTAAGGGTCGGCCTTGGCTCTCCTGTAGGAGAGCCTTAGGGTGCTGACTTTAAATCTCTGCTAATGTAAATTAGTTTCATCTTCTCCGACTTCTTCTCCCTCCGTCACGACTTGCGTCGTGCCACCTCCCTCAAACATGAGGGAGGATTTGGGTGTTTCGTGCTTCGCACGAAACACCTTTGCTGGCATTCGGTTTGTGCGGTTGTAATTAGTATCTGCTTTGTCTCTACTCATCTGTCACAGATTAAACTAAACTAAAAATCATACTTTCACTTCTTACCTATTACCTCTCACATTTTACCTGTGAGCGTAGCGAACCGTCTCCTATTTGACTTTTACAAGAATTTGTAATACAATAACTTAGTTATACAGTAATAATATATAAATAGAAAAAGGATTGAAAAAATGAACAATACTACCGTAATCGTTATCGGCAATATCGTCGCTGCGGCGGGCTCTCTTTCCCTGTTTATCAGTACAACGGCGAAAAACAAAAACGGAATTATCAAAATGCAGGCGGCAGGGTGCTTTTTCCTTTTGCTCTCCGATTTGATACTCAAAGGGTACAGCGGTGCAATTCAGGACGCTGTCGGACTTTTGAGGAACATTATTATCCTCTTGGGTAAAAACAGCCGTATTGTCAATATATTACTCATAGCGGCAGGCGTTATCCCCGGTGTGATTTTCAACAATAACGGCTGGTGGGGCGTACTTCCGATATTTGCGAATTTCGAATTTGCCTGTGTGGCACTCTCGCCTAAGTCGAACGAAACAGCTACGAAAGCGGCTATCGTTGTCAGTACGCTGTGTTGGGCGGTCTATTGCTTTATCATACACAACTACGTCAGCGCTTGCGTCAACATCGTGACCGCATCGTCGGCTTTGATGTTTGTTATAAAATCATTACTTAAAGCTAAAAAAGAAAAAGGCGGTGCCGACGATGGCGAAATCAAAGGATAAAGAAAAGACGGAAAAAACGAACGTAATGCGACTTTTGGACGCAAAAAAGATAGAGTACGAAACTTTTTGTTACGCCGACACTCCGACGACGGTCGGAACGGAAGTTGCGGCACTTTTGGGTCAGGATCCGAACAGGGTTTTTAAAACGCTTGTGACGGTCGGTGCGAGCGGTGAACATTATGTTTTTGTTGTACCTGTCAATCGGGAGCTGAATTTAAAAAAGGGTGCGAAATGTGTCGGCGAAAAGAAGATAGAAATGATTAAATCGAAGGAACTTTTGGCTTTGACGGGGTACATTCACGGAGGTTGCTCTCCGATAGGTATGAAGAAGTTTTTCACGACTACTGTCGACAGTACAGCGGAAAACTTCGAAAAAATCTATTTCAGTGCCGGTAAAATCGGCTATCAGGTCGGCGTTGCCGTTGCGGATATCAAGAAGGTCATCAAGGTCTCTTTTGCGCCCTTGACCGACTGACCCATTTAGCGTATCGGAAAATGTCATCAGTCTGACAAGTACAAAAAATCAGGAGGAAAAACAATGGGGAAAGTTTCGGCTAAAGAAAACAAAAACATATACCACATAACACGTGAAAATCTCGGACTTTCGAGGGAAGCGGCGAGCGAACTGTTACAGGTTTTACCGCCGGAGAGGATAGAGAGAATAGAAAACGAAAAAGCCATTCCTCACCCGGAAGATGTCCTTGCTATGTCAAAAGGCTATAAAGCACCGCATTTGTGCAACTATTATTGCGCCAATGAGTGCCCCATAGGACAGCAATATGTACCGGAAATCAAAGTTAAGGACTTGTCACAGATAGTCCTTGAAATGTTGGCATCGCTTAACAACATGAAAAAGAAGCAGGAAAAACTCATTGAGATAACAGCCGACGGATATATCGACGACACGGAAATTGCCGATTTTCTCGAAATACAATCTCAGCTTGAAAAAATCTCGATAGCGGTCGAAACCTTGCAGCTTTGGTCGGAAAAGATGTTGGCTGAGGGGAATATGGATTTAAATAAGTACAATCATCTAAAAGATAACAATTAAACATTGCATTTCATCTTATATTGCGGTATAATATCAGGTGAGGCAAAATAAAGGTTTATTATGTGAAAGGGTGTTGTTTATGTCAATTTTAGTTACAGGCGGAGCAGGCTATATCGGCTCACATACCTGCGTTGAGCTTATCAAAGCCGGATATGATATTGTGGTTTTGGACAATTTCTATAACAGTCGCCGTGAATCTTTGAAAAGAATAGCGGAACTTGCGGGAAAAGACTTCGCCTTTTATGAATGCGATATAAGAGACGAGGAAGGACTTTGCGAAGTTTTCGAAAAAGAGAACATCGAAGCCGTAATACATTTCGCAGGTTTAAAGGCTGTAGGCGAGAGCTGTGAAAAGCCTATCGAATATTATGAAAACAATGTAGGCGGTACACTCACCATGTGTCGTGTAATGAAAAAGTACGGTTGCAAGAAAATCGTCTTCTCGTCCTCGGCGACGGTCTACGGAATGAACAATCCGTCACCGCTTAAAGAGACAATGTCGACAGGCGGTACGACTAACCCGTACGGAACGACGAAGTACATGATAGAACTTATTCTCTCCGATTTGTACAAAGCCGATAACGACTGGGCGGTATGTCTTCTTCGTTACTTTAACCCCATCGGCGCTCACGAGAGCGGAAGAATGGGCGAAGATCCCAACGGTATCCCCAACAATCTTATGCCATACATTTCACAGGTCGCCGTCGGAAGACTTCCTTATCTTAATGTCTACGGTGACGATTACGACACGCACGACGGTACAGGCGTAAGAGACTACATTCACGTCGTCGACCTTGCCGTAGGTCACATAAAAGCACTTGACCATATACTTCCGAAGACCGGAACATACATCTATAATCTCGGAACGGGTACAGGCTATTCGGTACTTGATATAGTCAATGCGTTCAAGAAAGTCAATAACATCGACGTGCCGTACAAGATAGTAGGCAGACGACCGGGAGATATAGCGACTTGTTATTCCGATCCGTCAAAAGCGAAAGAGGAACTCGGTTGGGTAGCCGAAAGAGGCATAGAAGAAATGTGCCGAGACACATGGAACTGGCAGAAGAATAACCCCAACGGTTACGCCGACTGCGAATAAAAACATTGACCCTGTCAGCTCTGCCGACAGGGTTGTTATCTATAATAAAATATAAATACTTAGGGGTGATAATATGTCATCTACAATAGCCGCAATATCCACTCCGCAGGCGGCGGGCGGTATCGGCATAATCAGAATATCGGGCGAGAGCGCACTCGAAATCGCCGAAAAGGTGTTTGTGCCTGTATCAAAAAAGAAAATAACACAAATGAAAGGGTACCAAGCGTCTTTCGGCTGTGTCGAATATAAAAACGAAAAGATAGACGAAGCGGTGTGCCTTGTGTTCAGAGCACCGAAAAGCTACACAGGTGAAGACGTGGTCGAAATTTCGTGTCACGGCGGACTTTATGTACTTCAAAAAACGCTCAGAGCCGTTTTTTCCTGCGGAGCTGTACCTGCAGAACCGGGCGAATTTACAAAACGGGCGTTTCTCAACGGAAAAATGGATCTCACCGAAGCCGAGGGCGTCATGAACATTATCTCGGCGCAAGGCGAACAGGCGGCGAAAGCGGCACTGAATACACTTGACGGTGCACTGTCGAGAAAAATTTCGGAAATTTGCAGTCAGGTAATATCGGTTTGTGCGGCACTCGGAGCATGGGTGGATTATCCCGACGAGGACATAGACGAAATGGGCGAAGACGAAATCGAGTACAGGCTGACGCAAGCGAAAAACTCATTGGTCGCTTTACTTGACCGCTTTGACGCAGGGCAGGCTGTCACCGAGGGGGTAAACACTGCCATTGTCGGAAAACCCAATGTGGGAAAATCGACGCTGATGAACTTGTTGACGGGGTACACACGTTCCATCGTCACCCAAGTCGCCGGTACAACAAGAGACGTCGTGGAAGAAACCGTCCGCCTCGGCGATGTGGTATTGCGTTTAGCCGACACCGCAGGCATAAGAGAGACGGCAGACGAAGTCGAAAGTATCGGCGTAAGTCTCGCAAGGGAAAAATTGGAACGGGCAACGCTGATTTTAGCTGTTTTCGATTCGTCAAGAGAACTTGATGCTGAGGACAGAAAAATACTCGAATATTGCCAAGACAAAGATTGCATAGCGGTCATAAACAAGTCGGATCTCGATTCAAAACTTGACGAAAAAGCGGTACGAGACGCAATAAAACGGGTAGTCAAGATATCGGCGGAAAACGGAGAGGGATACAACGAACTCAAAGCGCAAGTCGAAGAGATTCTCGGTACAGATAAACTCGATGTATCGCAAGCGATGCTCACCACCGAAAGACAGAGAGCGTCCGCCGTGAAAGCCGTAGACTGCCTTGAAGAAGCCGTTTCGGCGCTTAAAAGCGGAATGACCCTCGACGCCGTAAACGTCAGTGCCGACTGCGCAGTACAGGCGTTATTGGAATTGACAGGAGAAAAAGCGAGCGAAGCGGTAGTAGACGAAGTGTTCAGAAATTTCTGCGTTGGGAAGTAGGCTGTAGGTATTGGGCACTAATCAAAAACACGGTTTACGGTGTCATTGCAACCGAAGAATAAGCTACAACCAACGTACACTGACCACTGCACCTTTACGCTTTGGCATGAAATGTTTCGGTGTGGGGAACATTTTATATCTATAATTTTCTAAGCTGACTAAAGCACTTGCGAAAGCAGGTGCTTTTCAGTTACCGAAATAGGACGGTACCTTGAATTTGCAAATTAAAAATAAGCGTAGCCAATGTTAGTTTGCGGACAGCATGAATTTTGTTCTCACCATAAAATTTAAAACAGCGGAACATTTGATTTTTCGCACAGTTCCCACTTTTCGTGCGTGCACTCGCTTCGCTACTGCGCACGCTACGGCGGCTACGCCGCCGAAAAAAGATTTATAATAGAAAAAGGCGTTTCGCAAAGCGAAACGCCAGCACTTTCTAATATTAACTACTAACTTATCGTATCTCAGCCGTTGCTCTGTTTTTCACGGAACTTTTCGGCTTTCTTTTGACGCTTGATTTTGGCGCTGTATTTGTCCGATTCGAGATATTTTGGATATTCTCCGGCTACGATAGCGCCTGCGATGAACACAACGGTCAATATGTACGAGACGATCATTATGACGTTCGTTGCGTTCTTTTTGTTGAGTATCGCCTGTGTTTCTGCGTCGTATTCCACTTCTTCTGTGTCGGTGGTCGATGATGTCGTTCCGTTTGCGTTCGAGGTCAAAGATGACGCAAGTCCCGAAATGACATCGACTATTTTCTGCGTCAAATCGTCGGAGCTTGTCGCTTCCTCAAACGCACTCGTGTAGTGTACGTTCAGTCCTGCCGATACACAGCCGAGAATGAAGCATACGCAGAGCATGACTATATATACGACCATAGTTTTCTTGTTGAACAGCTTTTTCATATAAATTCCTCCTGTGCGACAAAATCGCATCATTGTTTGTTATTTGCCGATTTGCTCTATTTTTATTTTTGCTTTTTGTACTTGTTAATTTGTTTTTTGTTTTGTACTTTTTAAATTGATACCGGTTCGGGTGGGTGCGTAGGTTTTATTTCGCACTTTCCGATGTCTCGGTTTCGTTGCTTTCTTCAGCCGGAGCGGTTGTTATTACTTCCATGCCGTCGGCCTCTTTGAGCGAACTTATATAATATCCGTCCGAGCCTGAACGAAGGGTTATTTTCAAGTACTTGACAGGTTCGGGAGCTATCATGTCGCCGT
Organism: uncultured Faecalibacterium sp.; assembly: GCA_964495955.1. Classification (GTDB taxonomy): domain Bacteria; phylum Bacillota; class Clostridia; order Oscillospirales; family Acutalibacteraceae; genus UBA6857. Next base: position 3,387 of record CAZBXS010000045.1, on the reverse strand, counting down.
TTGATGCCTGTTTCCAGTCTTCACTCGCAAGACAGCCGACAGTGAGAATAACGGTCGAGCCTCTTTCGCTGACATCGGCTATCATGGGCGAAAATACGGGGTCAACACTCGTAAGAGGTATTGTGTACTTACCCGTTTTCGAATTGTATTCAAACAGCGTTCCGTCACCGCCGTCAACCGTTTGGTGCAGGGGAGCGACATCTTTTCCGAAAAGACGGGCGAATTCGGCTTCGACGGTTTCTTTTGATATGAGCATTCCGATACCGGAGTATTCGACGCTGTCGGGGTCGAGACCCTCACGAAGAAGCGACCATATGGATATACTCAAAAGCTGGCTTTGGTCGGCGTTGATAACGTCGTCAAACGGCGTCGGGTCGCTCATTATTACGGGCGCCACGAATGTTTTGTATTCTTCGATTTTTTCCGAGTTGTCGAATGAACTCGATATTAAGCCTACCGCCGAGCTGATCAGAGATATTGCGCCGACGAGAGCGAGGACAAGTATTATAATTCCGACAACGGTATTTTTTCGGCTTTTAGAGCCTGTCTCTTGTGCCATTATTTTTCCTCCTTTGTGTTTTTCGTTTCCGTACGGATAAAACACTACAGTAAACAGATAGTCTGTACCGATTATTATACACCGATTTTAATTCTAAAGCAAGACCCAAATATGCCCGTCAGTTTTCCTTCTTTTTCAAAGCGAAATGTCTTATGATGAAAACAACGGCTATGACGGGTATTATACAGATTATAATTTTTATCAAAATTTCCATGGGTATCAAGTCGTAAATTCCGTCGCCCAAAAGCGTGAAGAGAATTACACGTGGCATTATTCCGAGCATTGAGGCGAAATAGTACTTGAACACGTTACAGCGTGACGCACCGAGGAAAAGACTGGTAAAATCTATCGGAAGTCCCGAAAAACGCATTAAAAAGAGTACGCCGAATTTGTCCTGTACGTTTTTTTCGAGCAATTTTTCTCCGCTTTTGCTTTTTGATAATAGTTTGTTGACTGCGTCACCGCCGAGAAAGCGACCGAGAACGTAGGTAGCTATAATTTCGATGCTTATTCCGAAAAAGCTGATAACTGTCGCCTGTACGGAAGAAAAAGCCATTCCGACCGAAATATATATAAGCGAGGCGGGAATGACGAAAGTCACGGATTTGACGAGAAAAATTCCCAAAACTATCGCAACAGCCGAATATATACTCGGTGCGGCTTCGACTATCGCACGCACATCGAGATTTTTAAGTCTGTCATAATTTAAAATTATCACCGCCATTATCACGGCGAAAACGGAAATTTTCGCAATAAGCGAAAGGTTCTTTTTTGTCTTTTCGTTCATTTTCATACCAACCTGTTTGCATTTAATCTTTGCCTATTATACCCGACTTTTCGATGTAATTCAATAGTTGCCCGATTTTCTTTGAACAAATTTGACTGCGTGTCGATTATTTTTTTGTACGGGCGAATGTCAGCCGTAAATACAAATAAACAAAGGTTAAAACAGACTAATATTTCTTAAAAGATATTGACATTTGTTTCCGGTCTGTGTAAAATGAGAACAGATAATTACGGAATTTATCCGAAAGAACGGAGGAAACATTATGAGCAAATTTATCGCAATCGTCATGGCGTTGGTATCGTATCTTACCTCGCTGACAACGGCTATACCGACATTTGTCAACGCCGTCAAACACAACAGAGACCTTTCATGGATAGTCACCGAAGCGACGACCCACGAAGTCGAATACGAGGATTTGGTGAAGTACTACGCTGAAAATTACGTACCGAAAGAAAAATTCGGCACTCCCGACAAGTACAAAGACGTCACCGAACAGTATCAACAGCTTTTGGACGAAAACCTCGAAATTGCGAAAAAGTGGAGAAATCGCCCCGGTGCAGGTCAGTATGAATTTTATAACAGAGTAAAGAACTTCGGCGTATGGGACTACAAGAGAGCCGACGCTCACAGAGACCTTGCTGCCGAATGGGGACTCGGTCTTAACGAAGAATTCACCGTATACGGCGTTGTCATGGACTGGGAAGTTGTCGGTAACATCAACTTCGCTCTTACAGGCGCCGCAGCAGGTTTCACCCCCGTAACCATTCACACGGGCGGAGGACTTGTAAATGTCAAAAACGGCTACGGCGGTTGGGAAGATCTTCAGTTCTACTTTGACGAAGAAGAAGACTACAACTGGATAGCTTTCGGCGTAGGTCTCTACGCTATGTGCGATGACAACTATCTCGACCAGTGCGCTATGATAGACTCGCTTTTGACAATAGCCGATACAAGAATTATCGGTGCGGCATACAAAATCTATCTTGAAAACGGAAAAGAAGTAGATCTTCACTGATTTCAATTTAAACTCACAGACAAGCCGCTCATTTGAGTGGCTTGTCTTTTTCAAAAAACGCACAGCCGTTATTTGTACCGAAATCAAAAAAATGTAAATTCAGCGAAATTTTTGTTGCGAAAACGAAAATGCCGATATATAATTAAAATGTACAAAATAACCTAAGGAGAGTGTACAGTAATGAGAAAATTTTCAAAAAAGTTTTTATCCGTACTTTTGTCGGTACTGCTCGTCATGGCGGTCAGTTTGCCTGCGATGACGGCGTTTGCCGAAGAAGTCAACTACGTCCCGACAATTAACATTCACGGACGCACAAAGGATATGCGTATCTATTCACCCGACGGCGAACAGCTTTTCCCGCTCGGTGACAAGCTCGACACGTCCGCAATCGCAAAATCCGTAATGCACTGCATACCCTATCTCTGTGTCGGAATGGTCAGCGGAAACTATGACCCGTGGGTAGATGAATTTTACGATGCCATTGCCCCGTACTACGAAAACATAATCTGCGACGAAAACGGCAATCTCACCGACAAGAGCGTAGAGACGAAATACGATTACACGAACACGCAAAAGGGCAACCACAACGGCTGTGAGTACGCATTTTTGTATGACTGGCGTCTTGACCCCTGCGACGTTGCCGACTATCTCGAAACTTATATAGATAACATAATCGCAGCTACGGGCGTAAAGAAAGTCAACCTCATAGGAAGATGCTACGGCGGAACCGTTCTCTCGTGCTACCTGTACGAATACGGTTGTGAAAAAGTCAACACCGCTGTATTTTATGTTTCGACCTCACGTGGCACAGCCGGACGCTCCGGACAGATTTTTGCCGGTAAATTCGAATTTGACCCCGTTGTTATCGAAAACATATTCGATTCTCCCGATTTTCAAGATGTCTACGAAGACCTCATAGATGACCCCGTACTTGTGGAACTTGTCGTCTCGACGCTCAATCTTCTCAATACGCTTGACGCTCTTGGTGTACCGATGGACAAGCTGGAAGATTTCGTCAATGAAGTA
>CAZBXS010000044.1:0-9360 GCA_964495955.1 uncultured Faecalibacterium sp. | reverse complement strand
GTGTGCTTTGTTGCGGAAAACAAGATTTTCACCGGTGACGTACTTTTTAAAGGTTCGATAGGACGCTCCGACTTCGAAAACAGCAACCTGTTCCTTTTGGTGCAGTCGCTTAAAAAAATAGCGTCACTTGACGGCGAATACGAAATTTACAGCGGTCACGGCGAGGATACGACACTTTCATACGAGCGTCGCTACAATCGCTTTTTGGAGAAAATGGTATGAACTTAAATATCATAAATCACACATTTCACTACGAAATGGAAAAATTGTCACGCATTTTCTTCCCGGACGATGTGACGGTTTTTAAAGAAAAGAACGAAACCGAAAATTATGTTACGACCGAGAGAATAAAGGGCAAAAACGGCGATATAATTTATGTGAAAGCGTCTTTTTCTTTCGGAGAATGCGAGAAAAAATGCGAAGTTCAAATTTGCGATAATTTCGATAACGCCTGTGAAAAGAAAATGGCTCAACTTCTCTTTGAAGCCTTGTCCGAAATCACGGGCTACACGGCTCCGTGGGGAATACTGACGGGCGTAAGACCTGCGAAACTTATGACCAAACATTTGACAGAGGACGGCGAAGAAGCCGCTGTCAAGTACTTTCAAAACGAACTTTTCGTAAGCGAAGAAAAAGCGAAACTCGCTTTGCTTGTGGCAAAAAACGAAACGCCTATAATTTCAAAAAGCAAAGATAATTCTTTTTCACTGTACATTTCTATCCCGTTTTGCCCGACAAGATGTAGCTATTGCTCCTTTGTCTCACAGGCGAACGAACAGGCAAAAAAGCTGATGCCGAGCTATGTCGAAAAGCTGTGCGACGAAATCAGATGTACAGGCGACACGGTTCGAAATTTAGGCTTACGTCTTGAAACTGTCTATTACGGAGGAGGAACTCCGACAACGCTTTCGGCTAACCAGTACGAAAAAATAAGCTCGGCAATAAAAGAAAGTTTTGACCTGTCGACCGTCAGCGAGTACACCGTCGAAGCAGGAAGACCCGACACGGTGACAGACGAAAAGCTAAAAGCCGTCAAAGAAAGCGGTTGCACGAGAATAAGCATAAATCCCCAGACTTTCAACGATGCCGTCTTAAAAGAAATCGGACGCAAACACACAAGTGCCGAAACTATCGAAGCGATGAAAACGGCGAGAAGAAACGGCTTTGATAACATCAATATGGATCTTATCGCAGGACTTCCGACCGATACGCTCGAAAGTTTCGAAAACACTCTCGAAACAGCGCTGTCTCTTTCTCCCGAAAGCATAACAGTACATACGCTTTCGAAAAAAAGATCGTCGACAATAGCGACCGACGGACTTGAAACGAACGATGCAAAACTTTGCGGGGAAATGCTGGCATATGCTCAAAAGAGGCTCACAGAGTGTGGCTATGAACCGTATTACATGTACCGTCAATCGAAATGTTTGGGCAATTTCGAAAATGTCGGCTGGGCGAAAAAAGGTCACGAGTGCCTTTATAACGTCTACATGATGGAGGAGTGCCACACGGTAATCGCCCTCGGTGCAGGAGGCGTAACGAGGCTTAAAAACCCCTATACACAGGAAATCGACAGAGTATATAATTACAAATACCCGTATGAATATATATCGAGGTTTGACGAAATAATAAAGAGAAAAGAAAAAATAACCGAGTTTTGCTCAAAAGTACACAAGGAGTGATAACTGTGGCAAAATACACACTTGACGCCATAAACAGCGCCGTTACGGAAAATACGCAAAATTATATATCCGAATGCGAAAATGCCTATCTCAAATCGCTTGAAAGAGTGCGTGACAGGATAGTTTCCTCATCGGGCAGAAAACTTGTCATGCTCGCAGGGCCGAGTTCGTCGGGAAAAACAACGACAGCCGGAATTATATCCTCAATGATAAAAGAAACGGGACGCAACGCAACGGTCATCTCGCTTGACGACTTTTATAAAGATCAGAAATTTGCACCGAAATTTGCGGACGGTTCACCCGATTTCGAGACAGTCCACGCTCTTGATATCGAAAAAATAGACAGCTGTCTGAAAACACTTATAAGTACGGGCGAAGCGATGTTTCCGAGGTTCGACTTTCCGACCCGAACTCCGATAGAAAACGCCAAAAAAATCGAAATCGGCAATAACGACGTCGTCATAGTCGAAGGTTTACACGCATTAAATCCGCTGATAACCGACCCGCTTGAAAGCGAAGAACTTGTTAAGCTCTATGTCAGCGTATCGTCCCGTGTCTACGATGAAAACAAGGTTTATTTCACCAAGCGAGACATAAGATTTATAAGGCGAATGATAAGAGACTATCAATTCAGAAGCAGTCCCGTTGACTTTACGTTTTATTTGTGGAAGGGCGTCCGTACAGGTGAGGACAGATATCTTTTCCCGTTCAGCGACAGAGCCGACGTGAAAATAGACTCGATACATCCGTACGAGCTTTGCGTATATAAGCCTCTTGCCATAGAATTGCTCGGGCATATAAAAAGCGACAGTATTTATTATCCGCAGGCTCAAGCCTATATAGAAAAGCTCTCAAGGCTTCAGACGCTCGAAAAAGACATTCTCCCCGAAAATTCACTCTTACACGAATTTTTGGGATAAAATAAAGACAGGAAAGGAAAGTGAATATGGCTACAAGAAAAAAACAAAATCTCTTAAACGCCGCTACCGTCCTCGTTGTTTCGACTATGATAGTCAAGGTTATCGGTATGATATACAAGGTACCGCTCGTTTGGATAATCGGCGAAACGGGTAAAGGCTATTTCCAGCAGGCATACGATATTTATATGCCGTTTTATACTATCTCGATGGCGGGTCTTCCCGTTGCGATATCCCGTCTTGTTTCCGAAAGCATTGCCGAAAACAAATTCCGCCAGGCTCAGCAATACTTCAAGGTCGCACAGAAGATCTTTTTAATTGTCGGTACATTCGGAACGCTTCTTTTGATAGCGATAGCGTCTCCGTATTCTAAGTACCTCATACACACCCCCGAAAACTTCGTAAGTATCATAGCGATAGCTCCCTGCATTTTCTTTTGCTGTATGATGTCGTCGTACAGAGGATATTATGAGGGAACACGCAATATGTACCCGACGGGAGTGTCACAGGTTATAGAAGCATCGGGAAAGCTCATTCTCGGTCTTGCCATGGCGTACGGTGTAATGGGATACGGTATGAAGGTGTTTAATGCGGCAAACGGCGAAGCGGTCAAGGTATTCGGTACAACCGTCACGACCGAACAGGAGGCACTGAGTGCTATCTACCCTTATGCGGCGGCTGCCGCGGTTTTAGGTGTAACGATAGGCTCACTGTGCGGAATGCTTTATCTTATGATAAGAAACAAGGTCACAGGCGGTGCGTTTACAAGAGAAGAACTCATAAATTCTCCCGAGCCCCTCGGCTTTAAGGAGACTGCGAAAAACATAATCAGAATAGCTATCCCCGTAGCCATAAGCTCGGTAGTCTTGAGCGTCAGCAATTTCATCGACTCGGTAACTGTCAAAAACAGACTTGCCTACGCTATGGAAATCGGAGCGGACACGATAAAGCAAATGTACGCTTGGTCACTTGACACAGCGCAGGTTCTCGATAAGGATATACCTACATATCTTTACGGTGTATACGGACTTGCAATAGACGTTAAAAATCTTATCCCGACGATAACTATGACCCTCGGCGTCAGCGTTATTCCGATGCTTTCAGCCGCGTGGCTTAGTAAGGATAAGAAGGCTATAAAGCAAAACGTTGACTCTGTTTTCAGAATTTCAATGCTTATAGCTATGCCGGCAGGCTTCGGACTTGCCGCACTTTCGACGCCTGTAATCGAGCTTCTCTACGGCGGTAGCAGACCGTCTACAGTACCTATAGCGGGCCCCATACTTTTCGCTTATGCACTGCCGATGGCGTTTTACGCTATATCAACACCTCTCACGAATATGCTTCACGCAGTCAACAGAATGGACGTTCCGATAAAGTCGATGATACTCGGCTCTGTAGCGAAAATAGTGCTTAATTTCATCCTCGTGGGAAATCCGAACATCAACATCAAGGGCGCACCCTACAGCTCTCTTGCCTGCTACGTTATAATCGTTGTCTATAACCTTGTCGCACTGGTGAAGGAGACGAAGGTGAAGCCCGACTTCGTTTCGGTATTTTTAAAGCCGCTTTTCGCAGGCGCTATGTGCGGCGGTGCGGCTTACCTTTCCTACAGTCTCCTGCACACGAAAATGAGCATCGGAAATGCCCTTTCGACTATGATTTCAATAGCTGTAGGCGCTGTTATTTACTTTGCTTTACTGCTTTTGATAAAGGGATTTGCAAAAGATGACATAGAAATGCTCCCGAAAGGCGAAAAAATTGCAAAAGTACTTGAAAAACTTAAATTATTAGGGTAAAATACTTTAGGTGACATAACAATGACAGAAAACTTTAAATTCAAGGATAAATACGACGCATATGACCTCGTTGAAATAATGCGTATACTCAGAGCTCCGGGCGGTTGCCCTTGGGACAGAGAACAGGATCACCAATCAATCAAAAAGAACTTCATTGAAGAAACCTATGAAGTCATCGAAGCTATCAACAAAGATGACAAGGAACTTATGTGTGAAGAGCTCGGCGATGTGATGATGCAGGTCGTTTTCCATGCCCAAATGGAACAGGAACAGGGCAGTTTTGATTTTGACGATGTATGTGACGGCGTATGCAAAAAGCTGATAGTCAGACACCCTCATCTGTTCTCAAACGAAAGTGTCGAAACTTCCGATGACGTACTTGTTAAATGGGACGAGATAAAAAACAAGTCAAAACATCGGACAACTCAAACTTCGGTCATGCAGTCGATACCCAGAGAATTGCCTGCGCTTATGAGAGCGGAAAAAGTTCAGAAAAAGGCGAAAAAAGTCGGATTTGATTGGGACGATATTTCCGGAGCATTCGACAAGCTGTCCGAAGAAACCGCCGAACTTAAAGAAGCGGTCGAAACGGGCGACAAAGAGCGTATACTCGACGAACTCGGAGATCTCATATTCTCGGCGGTTAATGTTGCGAGATTTGTTGATACCGACCCCGAAGAAGCGCTGACGCACACAACGGACAAGTTCATTTCCCGATTTGAAAAAGTCGAAAAGTACGCCGACGAACGAGGGATAGACATGAAGATGTCGACAATAGAAGAATTGGACAGGCTTTGGGACGAAGCCAAAAAAGAAACAGGAAACCAATAAAGCGAGAGCTTTATGGAAATATATTTTTGGAGGAACATAGACCATGAATAAAACCGAATTAGTCAATGCAGTTGCTCTTAAGAGCGAACTTACAAAGAAGGACGCTGACAAGGCTGTAGCCGCTGTTCTCGACGCTATCAAAGAAGCTGTTGCAGCAGGTGAAAAGGTTCAGCTTATCGGCTTCGGTACATTCGAAGCTAAAGAAAGAGCAGCAAGAGAGTGCCGCAACCCCAGAACAGGTGAGACGATCACCGTTGAGGCTTCGAAGGTTCCCTCATTCAAAGCCGGTCAGGGCTTCAAAGACGCTGTTAAATAATTTAAGAACGGCAGTTTTGACCCGCACCGAAAGGTGTGGGTCTTTTTCCTGAAAAGAAAAGGAGTATTACAATGGAAATTTTGAAAAACTTGTGGAACGCTAATCCGCCTGCGACATTCGCAACGATTTGCCTTGCCCTTTATTTCTTCGGCATGGCTGTCGTATTTATTTCGAAACCGCTGAAAAACGCCGAGAGCTTTTCGATAAAGCCGGTTGACAACGCCGGTAAGACCGAAATCCGTGTTTACTATGGCGGAATTTCGTTTGCACTCGGAGCTTTCCTGCTTTATCTCGCTATTGCAACGGGAACTGCTTATTATTCACTCATAGGCGGCATGTTCTTTGCTACCACCGTATTTGTTACCCGTTCTATTTTCCTGTTTGTCGACAAAGGCTGGAAGTGCCCGTACACAAAGTTAGCTATTCCTGCCGAGGGTGCGTTTGTAATCGCACTGTGGGTATCGTACTTCTTAGCTCAGAAGTATGTTTGAGATTAGGTTTAAGTTTAGAAGAAATACATAAAAATCCGAGGGCGTTTGTCCTCGGATTTTGTTTTGTACTAAGTTGGGGTACGCAGAAGTGAAGCAGGAAAAAGGGCGCAGTAGTCGCAAAGTGGCGAAAGTGCCCGGACGGCTGTGCGATTGGTTTTAGGTCTGTAGTAAGCGAACCTTTTTTGCGATGAACTCGGCACCCCACGCACCGTGCGGTGCGTGGGGTGCACGATTTCATCGCACCCGCCCGCCCACCCAAGTCCCCACCCAACATTTCCCTCAACAATCGCCAAATAAACGAAATTCCTGTTGAAATAATCGACACGGTTTGATATAATGTTATTACATCTGTATATAGGAGAATTTATTATGGACAATAATGCAACGATCATCGCTCTTGCCGGAAAGGGCGGAGTGGGAAAAACCTCAATTTCGGCTGCTATAGTCAAGCTGTTAGTTGAGAATTATCCCGACAAAAAGATACTTGCCATAGACGCCGACCCGGCTGTCGGACTTTCGACAGCGCTGGGAATTGACGTGAAAATGACCATCGACGACATAAGAAAAGAGATAGTTGCTTCTGTCGAAGACGGGGACACGAAAACCGCCATAGAGCTTTTGGGCGATGCGAAATACAAAATCTTCGACGCCTTAGTCGAAACGGACGGCTTTGCGTTTATAGCTGTAGGCAGACCCGAAAGCGCCGGATGTTACTGCAAGATAAATTCCTACCTTAAGGAGGTTATCAGCATCCTCTCTGCTGACTTCGACTTTGTAGTCATTGACGGCGAAGCGGGCATAGAGCAGATCAACCGCAGAGTTATGGAAAAGGTCACGCACCTGCTTTTGATAACAGACGCCAGCAAAAAGGGTACACAGGTTATCTCGACGATAAAGTCCGTCGCAGACGAGCTTGTTATGTATAAAAAAATCGGCGCGATAGTCAACAGACTTCCGGACGAAAGCGTTATTGACCACATCGACACAAACGGCATCCCCGTTTTGTCATATATAAAGAGCGACAAAAACCTTGTTATCTACGACATCGAGGGCAAAAACATAACCCGTCTTCCCGACGACTCCGAGGTCGTAGAGGGCGCAAGGAAGGCTCTTGAGAAATTTGGGGTGATTTAAAATGAGAGACTTAAAGCATCTTTATGAATTTGAAAATCTTTTGCAGGAAGCGAACAACGACCTTGTCAAAAAAGCGAAAGACGACGGCGGCATAGCCTTGGGCTACACCTGCTATCACATTCCGGAAGTGCTCCTGAACTGCGGAAACTGTTTTTCCGTCAGGCTCAGAGCGCCACGTACAGGTTCACTTGATATAGCGACCTACTATATGAGCAACTTCGTTTGCGGCTACTCAAAGGCGATACTTGAACGTGCTATCGAGGGCGGTTATAACTTCCTCAACGCACTTTTATCAAGCGAGACGTGCTCCGAAATGAACCGTACAGCCGAGCACTTCGAACTTTTGAACTTAGTGCCGAATGAAAAGTTTTTCGTCACTTTCCTTGACGCACCGTTCAAGATAGAGGAACACACTTTAAGACACTATGTCAACCAAACGAGAGTTAAGATTTTAGATGTACTGTCGTCTGTCTACGGCGTCGACACTTCCGACGAAGCGCTAATGAAAGCTGTCGAGGAACACAACGAAGTCTGCCGTCTGATAACCGAAATCGGTGAGTACAGAAAAGAAGAAAATCCGAGAATTACCGGATATGAGTACCATATAATCAACTTGGTCTCTTATTGCTGTCCGAAGTCGCTGATACTTCCGGCTTTGAGAGAAACGGCTGAAGAACTCAAGACAAGAGAACCCGACGAAAAGAAAAACTACAGAGCGAAAATCGTAGTCGTCGGCTCCGAAATGGACGACCCCGACTTTACTTCTCTTATAGAAGACAGCGGTGCACTTGTAGTAGCCGACAGATACTGTTTCGGCGCACTTCCCGGAAGACAGGAAATCAAGATAGACCCGAACGAAGACGTACTTACTCAAATTTGCCTGCACTATATGAAAACAAGTCAGTGTCCGAGATACATGAGCCACGAAAAAGTACAGGAAAGACGGGATTACGTCAAGCAGTTAGTCGACGAGTACCACGCCGACGGCGTTATGTACGAGCAACTTAAATTCTGCGAATATTGGGGATACGAACGTGCGCTTGCGTCTTACGTCATGAGTAACGACTACGGTGTACCGACGGCGGCTGTCGACAGGCAGTATACGGCATCTGCGTCAGGTCAGCTGAGAACTCGTGTACAGGCGTTTGTCGAAAGCCTTGAAATTAAGAAAATACAAAAGGAAAGGAGCGAAAAGAACAATGGATAATTACGGAAAACTCTATAAAGAACACACCGCCATTTTAAAACACAGAGAATGGCGTGGCGTAAAAGATACGGCATACGACTATTACCGCTGGCTTATCACATGGAAAGACATGATAAAAATGGTACTTAAAGCTCCCGTATCTACCGTAAAAGGTTTGTGGAGATATCGCTGGATGGCGTCGTACCTTTCGGCACCGGCGTTTGTTGACCGTCATGTTGCGGGACTGAGAGGCCCTCAGCTGAGAATGGCTCACCTGCATTACAACATGATAATCAAACACACGACCAAACTTATAAACATTTCTTTTCGTGCCGACGAAAAAATAAATCCGGGCAACAAGCTCTCAAAGCGTATCGTACTTACAGATGAGATAGTACCCAACGAAGTCTTTACGGGCTTTCCGAATCTTATCCCGATGCCGCTTCAGACTTTGCCGATATTCCTCTCGTCAATGGTCGACCAACAGATAACTCCGCCGTACCTTGAAGTGACTGAAAGTTTCGGTGTACCTGCCGACGTCTGCCCCTTGCCGAGTGCGGAGGCAGGTGTGGCTATCGAGGACGACTATCCCAAAATGGGTTGCTGTATGATAGGCTCTAACATGCCCTGTGACGGCTCTATCATGAACTCGACTTTCCTTGACAGAAGACTTAATCTTCCGACCCACTGTTTCGGCGTACCGCTTCGTTATAACGGCGAAGATGTTCAGCAGTACGGTGTCGACGAAATCAAAGAGCTTATCAAATTCATCGAAGACCAAACGGGCGAAAAGTTCGACTGGGACGCATATTTTGCCCGTATGAAAGACTATAACAAACAGCTTGAATACGAAAGACAAAAATGGGATATAAACAAAACTCCCTACCCTCAGATGACGGGTGCTTGTTTCTGGCTTTACAGAATTTTCTATTTCAACCTCTCCGGCGGTTCAAACGAAAAGTTCCTGAAGGTCGACAAAAAGGTCAACAAGATAATGATGAAGGCGT
>CAZBXS010000043.1:0-9433 GCA_964495955.1 uncultured Faecalibacterium sp. | reverse complement strand
TATTTTTCACCTCATAGCACAATCGGGACAGAGTGTTGGTCTGCCCCGATATTTTGGTTTATATTGCTAAATCAGTTTGTTGATGAAGTCTCGCCCGTACTCTTTATGTAAGTCGTAGCCGAGTTATCATCGGGATCTGTGAGAGTTAATACAGACCCGTCAACTTGATATTGATACTTTTTCTGTATCGTCTTTGAAAAAATCGTGTAGTTGAGCGTCAGATAATTCGTACCGTCGATTTTTTCGGTCGTATACGATCCGTTCACGGTTCCGTTAAAGGGCAAATTCACGATCGGCACGGTGAAATTCATGTATGTTATATCGACCGTTCCGTCATCGTGGAAGTTATAGCCGCTAAGGTTGTTCGAGTCAGTCCATTTTGCTACGAGCTGCTTACTCTGCGACTGTAAGGAACAAGCCGCAAGCGTTCCGATTGCGAGCAATGCAACGAGAACAAGCGCTGTAATTTTAACAATCTTTTTCATAGGTTTCCCTACCTTTCCGAGCTTTTTCGTCAAAGCTCAAGCAGATTATACAACATTATTTTCTATTTGTACAGAGTTTTTGTAAAAATTACTTATCTTTCTGCTTCTTTGAAATTTTAAGACGTGAAAAGTCTTCTCTTTCCTTTTCTTCAAGTGCGTCTGTGATGAACTTTACGGTACTTTCGAATTGAGGAATAAGAATATTATCCAGTGCGTTGGCTCTTTTTTGTGTCTTTTTTATAGCGTCGGCGAGCCTATAGACATTATTTTCAATCTCGGCAAGCTCCGCAGTCAGCTTTTTGACCTTTTGAAATTCAAGATACGCTTCATCGAGCATTGAATTAGTACCTTGAAGTCCATAATACGACGTTTCCGCACTTTCACCGAGCGTTACTACCGGAAGTTCAACGCCCATAACACTGCGTCTGTCAACGAATAAGCTGTCGTCTATCGGGACGTTTTCGGCAAATTCTACGCAGTCACCGAGAGTTATAAACGCCTTTTTCAGTGCCGCATACGCTTTTGAATAAGTTTCGGATACAGCGGACTGAACTTCGGTGGCTTTGTCTATCAAAAGCATCATCTCTCTAACGAGGATATTTCTTTTTCTGTCCATCAGCTCATAACCGAGTTTTGCAAGTTCGAGCGACTTTTTGGTGTTCATTAAGTTTGTTTTGGTCGGAAATACCTGCGCCATGCCGTTCCCTCCTTTATTTTATTCGATGTACGGGCGAGTGTTTACGGATTTTGATTTAATTCTCCTCTTTGGGTTTGTAGTGCTTTTCGAGCATTTTTTCATCAACTCTGTCAAGCATATCTTTCGGAAGCATTGAGAGAAGTTCCCAGCCGAGATTGAGTGTCTCGTCCATAGTTCTGTTTTCGTTGTAGCCTTGGTTTATAAATCTTTGTTCGAATTCTCTGCCGAATACCATCAGCTTTTTATCGTCGTCGGAAAGTTCTTCTTCGCCGATAACAGACGCCAGTGCCTTAGCGTCTTGTAATTTAGCATAGGAAGCGAACAGCTGATTTGAAAGTGCGCTGTGGTCTTCACGTGTGTAGCCGGCGCCGATACCGTCTTTCATAAGTCTCGAAAGTGACGGCAGGATACTTACGGGCGGATAAATGCCCTTTGTATCAAGCGTTCTGTCCAAAACTATCTGTCCTTCGGTGATATATCCCGTAAGGTCGGGAATGGGATTTGTAATATCGTCGTTGGGCATAGTAAGTATCGGAATCTGTGTTACAGAGCCTTTGGCATCTTTTATAATTCCAGCTCTTTCATAAAGGGTCGCAAAGTCCGAATAGAGATATCCGGGGAAGCCTTTACGGCTGGGTATCTCCCCTTTTGATGAGCTGAACTCACGAAGCGCTTCGGCGTACGAGGTCATATCGGTCAATATGACAAGTATATGTTTGTTTTGGGTAAAAGCTAAATATTCCGCCGCCGTCAGTGCACATCTCGGCGTAATAATACGCTCGATTATCGGGTCATTTGACAAGTTCAAAAACATTGTTACCCTGTTCATTACATTCGCTTCTTCAAATGAACGGCGGAAGTAATCGGCGACATCGTTCTTGATACCCATAGCGGCGAAGACGATACCGAAGTCCTCATCGTCGGCTATTGACGCCTGACGGACTATCTGTACGGCAAGTTCGTTATGTTTCATACCCGAACCGCTGAAAATAGGCAGTTTTTGACCTCTGATCAGTGTGGCAAGAGCGTCAATGGAAGATATACCGGTATGTATATAATTTCGTGGGTAAACTCTCGATACGGGGTTTATCGGCGAGCCGTTGACGTCTCTTGACTGTTCGGGATAAATTTCTCCGAGATTGTCAATGGGTCTTCCGAGACCGTCGAAAACTCTGCCGACGATTTCGGGTGAGAGCTTCATTTCGATTGGTTTTCCTGTAAGTCTCGTTTTGACGTTGGTCATTGAAATTCCGGTTGTACCCTCAAAAACCTGTACGGCGACCTTGTCACCTTCGATCATAACTATTCTGCCTGTACTTTTTCTTCCGTCGGACAAAGTAAATTCGACCATTTCGTCAAAATGGGGGTCAACGACGTTTTCAAGTACGACAAGAGAGCCGTTGATGCTGCTCAAGCCAACATGTTCGATTTTCATTCGTCCCCCTCCTTATGACATAAGCGGTCTGAGTGCCGCATTTATTTCGTCGATGTAACCGTCAAGCAATGAAATATTGTTGTTCGGTACATCATATTTTATTTTTACGAGCTTGTCGAAAAGACCTGTTGCGACGATTTTCGAAATGGGTACTTGCTTTGCGACAACACGTCGGCAAACGTGGTACATATGAAGTATGACTTCCATCATTTTCATTTGTTTTTCCAAGGGTACATATGTGTCCTCGGAATGAAATGCGTTTTGCTGCAAAAATCCTACTCTTATAACTCTCGCAATTTCAATCGTCAACTTTTGATCGTCCGGCAAAACGTCGGCACCGATGAGTTTGACGATTTCCATAAGAGAACTTTCCTCTGAGAGAATGTTGCATATTTCTTCTCTGTATTTAAGGAAGTTTTCGCCGACATTGTCATGGTACCATTTTGAAAAATCGTTGACATATTCGCTGTAACTTGTTGTCCAGTTAATAGCGGGATAATGTCTTGCGTACGCTAAAGATTTATCGAGTGCCCAGAAACATCTCGTGAAACGTTTGGTGTTTTGTGTTACCGGTTCGGAAAAGTCCGAGCCTTGAGGCGATACTGCACCGATAACGGTAACGGAACCTTCTTTTCCGCAAAGTGCTTCGACATAACCGGCTCTTTCATAGAATTTCGAAAGTCTCGACGGAAGATAAGCCGGGAAGCCTTCATCTGCCGGCATTTCTTCGAGACGTCCGGATATTTCACGAAGAGCCTCAGCCCAACGTGAAGTCGAATCCGCCATCAAAGCCGTATGATATCCCATATCACGATAGTATTCCGCAAGGGTGATACCTGTGTATATCGACGCTTCACGAGCGGCAACGGGCATATTCGAAGTGTTGGCTATAAGTACGGTTCTGTCGGTCAGCGGTTTTCCTGTTTTGGGGTCGATAATTTCGCTGAATTCCTGAAGTGCCTGTGTCATTTCGTTTCCACGCTCACCGCAACCGACATAAATAATTATATCGGCGTCACACCATTTTGCAAGTTGGTGCTGTGTCATGGTCTTACCTGTACCGAAACCGCCGGGAATAGCCGCCGCTCCGCCTTTTGCGACGGGGAAAAGCGTATCTATAACTCTCTGACCCGTTATCAAAGGCTTGAGAGCTTCCATTCTTTTATGTACCGGTCGGGGTATTCTGATGGGCCACTTTTGACATAGCGTCAGCTCCTTGACCTCTCCGCTTTCGGTCTCGATTTTGATTATCGTGTCGTTGACTTTGTACTTTCCGCTTTCTTTCGCTTCAACAACCTTACCGCTGATATTAGGCGGTGTCATTATCTTGTGGGTTATAACATCGGTTTCGGGGCATGTTGCGTATATTTCACCGCCCGAAAGTGTGTCGCCGACTTTGGCTGTGACCGTTACGTCCCACTCTTTTTCGGTATCTATCGCACTCATTGAAAGTCCACGTTTTATAAACGAACCGCTTTCTTCTTCAAGCGCCGACAGCGGTCTTTCGATTCCGTCGAATATATTTTTGATTATGCCGGGGCCGAGAGTTACCGAAATTTGATCACCGGTCGAAAATATAGGTTCGCCGGGTTTCAGTCCGCCGGTTTCTTCATAAACCTGAACGGTCGTTGACTCTTTATCGAGTTTGATTACTTCGCCGACGAGTTTTTCATTTCCGACATAAACCATTTCCGTCATCGAAAGAGTAGTTGCGCCCTTGATAGTTACGATAGGGCCGTTAATAGAATATATTACATTATTTTCAGTCATAACTACTCCCCTTTCAATCTTTTACCGTAAAATCGGAGTTAGCGAAAAACCATTCTTTTTGGTCTTCAAGGCGGGTGTCAAGCGTGTCGTCGAAAATCTTATTTAATTTCGTACATTCGACTTTAACTCCGCCGATTTTAATGCTTTCGTCAAAGACGACTTCACATTCTATACCCGACTTTTTTATAGCTTTCAAAATCGCCTGCTCATCGGAAGATTTTACGTTCACAGTGAATTTTTCGCCTATAAACGCAAATATATCTTTCAAACTTTTCGAAAGAAAATCAACATATTCTTCGCTTTTTGTAAAATCAATGAGCTTATCGGTCGCCTTTTTAAATACTTCGTTTGTAAGTTCGCTTCTTCTTTCGGCTACTTTCATTCTGCACTCGGAATAGCTCACGGCGACTTTCTTGTTAAATCGGGTTTCGATTTCACCTTTCGCATAGGCTATTCTCTCCTGTACAAGAACATCGGCGGATTTTTGAAGTTTATCCGCTTCGCCTGTATAGAGTTTTTTCGTATCTTTTTCTATTCTTTTGCACTCTTTGAGAGCGTTTTTGTTTATCGCATCAATAAATTGCGCTACCTGTTTATCTCTATTTACCATAATTCAATTCCTCACCTTGTCAGATTTTAATTCCGATCGCATCGGCAACATATCTTGTTATGCTGTCGCTTGACATATTCGAATTATCCTTATCGGGTATCTCAACTATCAAAGCCTTGGAATTTTTCTTGATTTCAACTAACTGTTTCGGGATAGACAAAGCCAAAGAATTACTGAGCATAATTATTCCGACGTCTTTATCCGAAGAAAGCCTGTCAAGTGCCGAAAGAACATCTTCCGGTTTTTCGGCTATTTCGCCCTCTATACCCGCTAAACGCATTCCGACGAGAGTATCGTAATCGTTAGTTACAAGTCTGAACTTCATCTAATCACCGCTTTTCGTGAAATTTTCGGTTTATTAAACCTTGTTAAGAATAAGAATTGAAATAACAACGCCGTAAAGAGCTATAGACTCGCCCAAAGCAACGAAAATAAGAGATTTACCGAAGCTCTTGGGGTCTTCGCTTGTCGCTGCGATAGCTGCCGGAGCACCTGCCGCAACCGCAATACCGCCACCGATACCGGCAAGACCCGTAACAAGACCTGCCGCTAAAAGTCCGAGACCGTTTGACGAAGTCGAAGAAGTTTCTTCGGGCTGTGTTTCGGCTGCCTGCTGAGTTTCGCTCACCGACGTGTCCGCTGAAGCCGTATCATCGCTACCCACAGCCGACGCCATGAATGTCATTGTACAGATAAGTACGGCGATAACTGCGAAAGTCAGAAGATTAAACTTCATCGCTTTGCCTGTACTTTTTCCCTGAAGTCTTTTGTTGAATGTGATAAATGCCGATACCATAACCGCTGTTATGGGTAAAATAATTACTGCTGCCAATAAAACTGTGTTCATTTTCTTATCCTCCGATATTATTTATTTAAGCCGGCTTTATAACCGGTGAACGACTTTCCGCCGCCCTCGTGAAATCTCGAAAACATCTCATAAAATACAAGTCTCAAGCTCTGAATACCCGTCAAAAGACCTTCAAGGGCGATAACGACTATGTTTCCGAGAATGACTACAATTATACCTTTTACGCTTGAAGTGTCACCGGCAAGCGTAAATACGACCATCATCATACTCGCATGTACGATAACGAAAGCGCCGACACGCAAAAACGAAAGCGTGTTACTGAAATATGAAAGTACATATTCAAGACATTCAAACAGATTTTGAAGTATGAAATCCGAAACGGAGTCGGGTTTCCAGTTTTTGTGATGGTCAACAATGCCGATCAAAATTTCTTTGCAGAAAAGTATGGCGAACATCGAAAGCATCAACGGTATCAGAACGGCGTTCGGGATAAGCGTCGGGCCTCCCATAAACGCATATATCGCACTCGCACCGCAACAGTAGAATATAATTCCCGCAACGCCGTTTTCGCTAAACAACGCCTCGCCTATCTGCTTTCGTTTTATGCTCATCACCGTATGTAAAAGCATTGCCGCAATTACCAAAACGACACCGATGCCTATGGCGAAAATCAAAACTCCGTTGACACTTTCCATTACTTCGACGGGTTTCGATTTTAAGCCTATTGCGTGGTACAGCGGATCGAGTGCTTCTTCAAAGCCGAATACCGAGCCGAAAACGAGACCGCCTATTGTCGACGCTATTCCGCACGGAACGAGAATTTTCCCAAGCTCGATTTTCTTTAGCTTGTACGCTAAAAATCCGCCTATTGCAAGAACCAATCCCTGTCCTACGTCACCGAACATTACGCCGAAAACGAAAGTATAAACTATCGCAACGAAGAATGTAATGTCCATGTCGTTGTAATTCGGAAGTCCGTACATGTTTACGAAGTACTCATACGGGCGGTTGAACTTCCAGTTTTTAAGTCTGACCGGAGGTTCATGTTCGGGAACATCTTCGGGGTCGTAAACTTCGGCTTCGACGCCTTTGAACGATGTCAGCTTCGAAACAAGCGCTTTTGCCTTTTTCGCCGGTACCCAACCGACCATATAAAAGCTGTTATCGAGAATGAAAGCGTATTTCTTGACTTCGAAGACAACACTCTTTGACTGTAGCATTGAGTATATAACTTTAAGTTTGTTTTCTTCGGTATTGAAAATTTCTTTAATCTTCTCGTCGCACTCGTTGATCGAGTTTTTGATAATTTCTTCGTTATCTTTAAGATTTTTGATAATTTCGTCTATCGAGCCTACCGCACCGGGTATCCACATTCTTTCAAAATGCATCGCAGAGAAAATCCTGTCGACTTCGTCTGCTCTGTCTCTCGGTGCAACATATGCGCCCCAGCTGTCCTCACCCTCGACTGTACACGGAATATAAAGTACATACGGGTTATCACTGTATGCAAGTTCTAACTTCTGGGCGTTTTCTTTCGGCATTCTGCCGAAACGGGTCGCAACAAATTCACTCGAAAGAAGTTCGTCTATGGGTATTTCCAGTCCTTCGAAATGGCTGAATTTGCCTATTCCGTCCTCACATTCTTTGAGCTGGTCAAGAAGTTCTTTTCTCTTTTTGTTAAGTTCTCCGACCTGTCCTCCGATCGAGATGACGTACTGTCCGAGTTCGTCCTCGTCAAGTTCTATCTTTGCACCTTTTCCGTTGTAGTTTTCAACATTGAAGTTAAATTCGTCCGCAAGTTCTTTGACGCTTTGAAGTACCGCCGAATAGGGATTTTCACCTGCACCCGTGTTAAGACCGAGAACATTTGACATGTACTGAATAGCCTGTTGAGGATTAAACTTTCCGTCAACCGTGCTGTATTCGAGTATGCCTTCAAGGTGAATTTCCGAACCGCTTGCGTGCGTCAATTTTAATATGTCGTTGAAACCTATGTATTCATCAGCCTGTTCGACGTGAAATTCGCCGTTTAAAAGACACTTGGAGATTATCTTGTCGAGTTTATTGGCTTTTCCCGTGAAAGACACGAGTTTCATTTTTTCTATTGACATTTTCCACTCTCCTTTCCAATCAGTCGCCTACGCCTATAAGCAGGCTCTTGATTTCCTCAGGACTTATCCTGTACTTAACGCCTTCAATAATATGTATGATATTCGCCACTTCTATATCTTCAAGGAACATAAAGCAAAACATTGTCACGTTCGGATCTGTTCCGAATCTCAGCAAATGCTTATACATTTCGTAATTTTCCTCGTTGATAGCCTGTTCGACGTAATCAGCTTTTTCTATTTTGAATGCATATTTTTTATATTTTGTATTTTTCAGTATGTCCAGAACTTCCTTTTCGTTCTCGGCGTTCAAAAGCGATACTATTTGTTTTCGGCTAAATCCCGTCAAATGTATCGGTGCAAGGCTTTTGAGGGTCGATTCGGACGCCGATGAAAAGTACTTTTTAGTTCTGTAGAGCTTGTCGATAAACTGCGTATCGGCTTTTGTCGACAGCAATTCGAAAAGTTCTTCGTTCGAGTTTCCCCGCTTTTTCGATATCAGTTTGTATTCGAACTCATAGAAATAATTCAAAAGTTCGCACTCATATCCGAGATAGTCAGCCGAGGACTCATAGCACTTTTTTATAAGCGGTTTATACACCGTAGAGTCGAGTGTATCTATAAGTTCCGGTATTGTTTTCGTATTCATCAGGTCATACGCATTAAGGCTGAAACTTTTTGAATAAAACGCAGGAACGTTCATGACGTATTTATCGGTATTTTTAAGAAGTATCGACTTAATGCAAGAAAGTATTTGCGATATTTCTTCTTTGACGATGAAATAATTATGAAGTTCTTCGCCGAACGACATTTCATATCTGCAAAGCATTGCAAATCGGTTATAGGCGAGCTTTTTTATCAAAAATTCGGCGTAGCCTTCTTCCATACCGGCAGTGACTGTATTTTCGAATGCATCGGCATAACCCGTTCTTCCCCTCAAATACGAAACGATTTCAGCCGTCGAACGACAGGCGCATAAAGACGAATAATCCTGTAGCGACAGTCTTTTTCCGTACATCGCACGGGCTTTTGCCATAATGGCGTTTAGCTTGTAATCGAGTATTTTCATGTAAGTCCTCCTTTCATGAAAAATATATCCGCTTCATTTTCAGTCAGTAGATACAGTCCTTTTTACGAGCGTATCGACCCAACGGTCACAGTTTTCGCCGTAAATCTTTTCAAGGGCGGAAATTTTCCTTTCGCACTCGCTTTCATGCGCTCTTATGACATTTTCATATTCTTTCTGCTTTTCTTCTTCGAGAACGGTTATGGCTTTTTCGGCGTCTGCTTCGCCTTTTTCTTTCAGCTGTAGCTTCGTTTCGGCGAGCTTCTTTTCGACGTTTTCACGCTCTCTTTTAGCTTCCTCGACGCTCTGTCGTGCTTTCTTGTCGACAGCGAGGATTTTTTCAAGCATATCTTTCACGGCTTTCCCTCCTTTAACTTAGTTGACGAGAAGCGGAAACCGCAAGCAAGGCTTCCGCCTTGCGAGGATTTCTGACACAGCTTTGGCGGAAATATGC
>CAZBXS010000042.1:0-9569 GCA_964495955.1 uncultured Faecalibacterium sp. | reverse complement strand
CAGACGTACAGGTCTCATCGGTACCGGAAGGGAAGAAAAGCGTCGCCTGTACCTAGAAGAAAGAGAAAAGGACAAACTCGACAAGGAAAAGCGTATAGAACAAGCCGAAAAAGCCGAAATGTGAAATCTGTTTGGCACGGAAATTAAAAATAGAGCCAAGACAAAAGGTTTTTGTTGACAAATCATTCCATTTCATTTATAATTACAGTTGCAGAGATATTGCTCCCGAAAGTGAGCAAAATAAAAAGGAGGCAGACGATATGAAAAAAATTATCGCAGTGTTACTTGCTATCGCAATGATCTTCTCAATGGCGACAGTGATGGTTTACGCTGAGGATACGACCGAGGATAACGGCGGCGTTCTCACACCCAGCCACGGTAACAACGAAGACGACGATCAGTACGAAGATTACTACACTCTCATGAACTTCTTCCAGGATTTGTTTGCGAGAATAAATCTTCTCATTGAGTACATCGTTACGGTTTTCTTCCCGGGCGTCAACGCTCCGCAGATCCCCGATGTTACAACGGCGAGCCTTGTAGCATAAGATTGAGAAAACAGATCACTGCGGCTTACGGTCGCAGTGATTTTACGGTTAAGCGGTTAGCTTAGGCTAATTGGGTATTGAATTCGGAATTCGAAATTCGGAATTCGGAATTCGAAATCGGGATACTTGTTGGTTTGTGCGATTGTATAAAATTTCTTCTTTGCTTTACCCCTCAGTCGAGACACGCTTTGTGTGAAATGCTTTTACAATCGGGTGCGGGTGTCCCGCCCACAATTATTCATTATTCAATATTCATTGTGAGCCGAGACCGACTATGAGCAGAAATTGCGTTACAGAGAGGGGTTTGGTCGCTACGCTCAGATGTAAGAAGTAAGAGGTAATAGGGAAGAAGTCTTTTCAGCGAAGTGCTCTAACGTAACAAGTTTGTGCTGTATCCGTCACCCAAAAACATAAATCAATTTCGCATTACAAATTACAAGCGTATCGAGCTTTTCTGCCCCAACAAGTCGGCGCTACGCATTCACCTCTCACGCCCTTCGGGCGCCGAGGTGCCTGCTTCGCACCGAACCCGCCCACCCACCCTGTGCCTACGGCACGAGGGTGACTATAACACATAAATCCATTTCGAATTTCGCATTCCGAATTTCGAATTTTCATAACGAGGTGAAAAAATGCAAAAAAATTTCTCGGTCACCGGTATGACCTGTTCGGCTTGTTCGGCACGTGTTCAAAAGAGTGTCGAAAAGTTAGACGGCGTTGAGAGCGCCAATGTAAACCTTCTCAAAAACAGCATGAGCGTTGTTTTTGATGAAAACGCCGTGTCGACCGACGGTATTATTTCCGCTGTCGTTTCGGCAGGCTACGGAGTGTCGGTCATGGGCGAAAAGAAGAAAAGTGACGACTCCGACATAAAAAAGCGTACAGATAATGAGCTAAAGAGTATGAAAACCCGATTGATAATTTCGGCGTGCTTTGCCGTACCGCTGTTTTATCTCTCCATGGGTCACATGATGGGTTGGCCCTTACCTGCGTTTTTCCATGGTACAGAAAACGCAATGACGCTCGCCTTTACTCAGTTTTTGCTCGTAATTCCGATTATTTTCGTCAACTTCAAGTACTACCGTGTCGGCTACAAGACGCTGTTTCATCTCTCGCCGAACATGGACTCGCTTATAGCTCTCGGTTCGTCCGCCGCTGTTATCTACGGCGTGTACGCAATATATAAAATCGGTATCGCTCTCGGTCACGGCGATCTTACTACCGCCGGTGCGTTCGTGATGGATATGTACTTCGAATCGGCAGGTATGATCTTGACGCTCATCACGCTCGGAAAGTACTTTGAAGCGAGAGCTAAGGGCAAAACTTCCGGCGCTATAGAAAAGCTGATGGATTTGACGCCGAAAACCGCTACCGTCATCAAAGACGGAAAAGAATTTACCGTACAGGCGGACGAGGTCGCAGTCGGCGACATTTTAGCGGTCAAGACGGGCGAAAGCGTAGCGGTCGACGGCGAAGTCATTGAGGGTAACTGCTTTGTTGACGAGTCGGCGATAACCGGCGAAAGCGTACCGGCTGAAAAGAGCGTCGGAGATAAAGTGACGGGTGCAACGGTACTCAAATCCGGCTATATCAAAATGAAAGCGACAAGGGTCGGAGACGAAACGACGCTTTCGCAGATAGTCAAATTAGTCGATGAAGCGACAAGTTCGAAAGCACCCATAGCAAGACTTGCCGATAAAGTCAGCGGCGTATTCGTGCCGATAGTAATGTCCATAGCGCTTATAGCCACTGTAGCGTGGCTGATAATGGGCAAAGGTATCGAGTTTTCGCTTTCGATAGGTATAAGCGTTCTCGTAATCTCATGCCCATGTGCGTTGGGACTTGCGACACCGACGGCTATAATGGTCGGTACAGGCAAGGGTGCGGAGAACGGTATTTTGATCAAGAGTGCAGAAAGTCTCGAAACGGCGCACAAAATACAGACGGTAGTTTTCGATAAAACGGGAACCGTGACACGTGGAACGCCCGAAGTTACGGACATATTCGTATGTACGCCACACAGCGAAAAGGAAGTTCTGACGCTTGCGGCGGCTGTCGAAAAGCTGTCCGAACATCCGCTCGGTGAAGCGATAGTCAAAAGAGCCGAAAAAGAAAACCTGAATTTGCCGACAGCAGAAAATTTTGTACAAGAAGCAGGCAAGGGCATCAGGGCGACGGTCGGCGGTGACGAAATATTCGGCGGAAACGAAAAGATGATGCGTTTGTTGGGGGTACAGGCAAGTGAAGCCTTCGATTTCGGAGAAAGAGCGTCGGGAGACGGAAAAACTCCCCTGTACTTTTCAAAAAATAACGAATTAATAGGCGTGATCTGCGTCGCAGACGAAGTCAAGCCGACAAGTAAAGCCGCAATACAGGCACTTCGGAAGATGAATATAGAAACTGTCATGCTTACAGGTGACAATGCACGTACCGCAAACGCCGTCAAAGAAAAGGTCGGAATTGACAAAGTGTACGCCGACGCACTTCCGCAGGACAAAGAAAAACTCATCAAAGACTTGCAACAGCAGGGAAAAGTTGTCGCAATGGTCGGTGACGGAATTAACGACGCACCTGCCTTGACGAGAGCCGACGTCGGAATAGCCATAGGCGCAGGAACGGACATAGCGGTAGAGTCTGCGGATATAGTACTGATGAAAAGCGATATCACAGATGTTGTCGGCGCAATAAAACTCAGCAAGGCGGTCATACGCAACATTAAGCAAAATCTGTTCTGGGCGTTTTTCTACAACGCTATCGGAATACCGGTCGCAGCGGGAATATTCTTTATACCGTTCGGATTAAAACTCAGTCCCATGATAGGTGCGTTTGCGATGAGTTTCAGTTCGGTATTCGTAGTATCAAACGCATTAAGGCTCAGATTTTTTAAGTTAAAAGAGGAACGAAGCGACCTAAATCACAGCAATCAAGTCAATGACTGTACAGCATACGCCTGTACGGAAACATCAAGCGAAAACAAAAATAAAAATAAAAACGAAACAAAAACGGAGGTGAACACAATGACAAAAGTACTCACGGTAAATTCAATGATGTGTATGCACTGCGTAAAGCACATCGACGACGCACTCAAGGCAGTAGACGGCGTAACGGACGTTAAGGTCGACCTTGAAACAAAAACAGCGACCGTAACGGCACTCGACAGCGTATCGGAGCAGACGCTCACAGACGCAGTAAAAAAAGCCGGCTACGACGTCGACAGCATAGCGTAAATAAAAAAGTTAATAAAGAATTTTGCAAATTTGCAAATGAAGATAGTACAGATTACACCTATTTACATCGTATTCTTTAATTAAGTTGTTTGGCACAAAAAGCGGGGCAGTTGCTCCGCTTTTTTGTGTGTGGGGGAAAGATGAATATTTTCGTTGCGAATCAACTCTTTACGTGTAAAACGCTCCTATATCTCAGCGTGATTGCTTTATCAAAAGTAAAACGCCCCCGAACATTCGGGGGCGTTGTTTTATCGTTCGCTTATTATGCTTCTTCTGAGCCGAGAATATAGTCTTTAAACATGTTGTACATCTTGTGGAAGAGAGCTACGATCTTATCCCAGTTCTCCTGTACCAATTTCAAAAAATCCATCTTCAAATCCTCCTATTACTTAAATTTAGGTTACCGATTCTCCTGTTCTTCGGTCATGAATCAGTTTATCCAACTTAATTTTACAATAAACTTAACACATTGTCAATCGGTTTAACCGGATTTTTACTCTTACGTTTGAAACTTGACACATTCATTTGTTTGTACGTGAAAATGCGTACAGTTTCTTTCCCTGTGCGCAAAAACAGACGGTGCGTTCACACCGTCTGCCGTTGATTGAATTTGATAAACGCTTTATCAGTCGCTTACGTAGGGAAGAAGTGCGACCTGACGGGCACGCTTAATAGCTACTGTAAGCTCTCTCTGATGGCGAGCGCAAGTGCCGGTTACTCGGCGGGGAAGGATCTTAGCTCTGTCCGAAGTGAACTTTCTGAGCTTTGCGATATCCTTGTAGTCGATTTCCTCAACCTTGTCTACACAGAAAGCGCAAACTTTTTTGCGGGGCTTTCTTGACGGGCGGTTGGGTCTTTCGCTCTTATCATATGCCATGGTATTGACCTCCTTGTTATTTTAGTTGCTTTGGCGGTACATCAAAACGGCAGATCTTCGTCCGCTG
The DNA here is from genome assembly GCA_964495955.1 of uncultured Faecalibacterium sp. Lineage (GTDB taxonomy): Bacteria > Bacillota > Clostridia > Oscillospirales > Acutalibacteraceae > UBA6857. Next base: position 4,850 of record CAZBXS010000042.1, on the reverse strand, counting down.
TGATTTCCTCGAAATCTGATGCACTTGCCGTCTTGAATGAGGGAGCAGTCTGTTCGACGGGGCCTGCGCTATATGACGAGCCACCTGTCTCCGACTTCGAACCGCAGAAACTGATTCTGTCGGCTACTACCTCGTAGGCTGTACGCTTGTTACCGTTTCTGTCCTCGTAGTTACGGGTCTGAAGAGAACCGGTCAAAGCGATCATTTGACCCTTTCTGAAGTAACGGCAAACGAACTCCGCACTTTGTCTCCATGCGACTATGTTAATAAAGTCGGCCTGTCTTTCTTCGCCGGATCTGACAAAAGGTCTGTCGACGGCTATGGAGAAACTGCAAACGCTAAGTCCGGTTGTTGTTGTTTTCAGTTCGGGGTCGGCTGTGAGTCTGCCCATTAAAGTGACATTGTTAATCATTTTAACGACCTCCTTACGCCTTTTTGACTGTCATCATTCTGAGTACGCCTTCTGTGATGTTGGCGACACGCTCAAGCTCAAGCGGGAAGCTGGCTTCGGCGGTGTAGTTGATGAGATAGTAGTATCCCTCAGCCTGATAATCGATTTCATAAGCAAGTCTGCGCTTGCCCCAATCGTCGATGTTTGTCACCGTACCGTTCGCTTCAACAAGAGCTTTGAACTTCTCAACTAATGCCTGAGTCTTTTCTTCGCCTTCGGCAACCGTGAAAACAAGCATGGTTTCGTAGTTGTTCATGTTTTAGCACCTCCTTCTGGTCTGCCGGCTCTGTAGGTTACACAGAGCAAGGTGTCGCATTACATAATTTACGACGTTAAACATTATATAGACTTTTTCACCGTTTGTCAAGGAAATTTTTTCGCTTTTCCGACTTTTTTAACGAATTTTCGAAAATTGGGAAAATTTGAAATGATTTTACTTTTTGGTTTGTGCGTATGTATTTAACTTTTCTGCGTTCGTCACTTCTTCCATATTACTTCTTACCTGTGAGCGTAGCGAACTAACCCCTCTGTCACGCCTTGCGTGACATCTCCCCTATAGGAGAGACGAGATTTAGTTTCTGCTTAAATTCAGTCTTGGCTCACCTTTAGGGGAGCTGGCAAGGCGAAGCCTTGACTGAGGGGTAAAGCAAAGAAGAATTTTATACAAACACACAAAACCTCCCCACAAAAACAGGCGTTTCGGCAAAGCCGAAACGCCTTAAATCTTACTTTAATTTAGCAAAAAGTTGATCGCTATCCGCAGACCGACAAGTACTTCCATTTCGCACTTTCGCACGCCGAATAAGACTTATTTGCGTACCAATTGATTGTACATCTTAATATACTCATTTGCCGAGCGACCCCAGCTGAAGTCGCAGTCGAGTGCCCTCTGTACGAGTGTCGGCCAGTACTCACGGTTATAATACGCAGTTACGCCACGTCTTATCGCATCGAGCATGTCGTGGGCGTTGTAGCTCTTGAACGTGAAGCCGTTGCCTTTTCCGTCACCCGAATCTGTGATCGAGTCACGAAGTCCGCCGGTTTCTCTGACGATGGGTACTGTTCCGTACCTCAAAGCGACCATCTGTGACAGTCCGCAGGGTTCGCTCTTTGACGGCATGAGGAATAAATCCGCACCGGCGTAAATTTTTCTTGCAAGCGCAGGAACGAAACCGATACGTATCGCCATCTTGTCACGGTGTCTTTCCGCCATGTCCTTGAAGAACGATTCGTACTGCCATTCACCCGAACCGAGAACGACAAGCTGTACTTCGGTTGTACAAAGAAGTTCATCGAGTATCGCTTTGATAAGATCAAGTCCTTTGTGGTCGACAAGACGTGAGACGATGGCTATTACGGGTACATCGGGTTTTATGGGCAAGCCCATTTCTTTTTGTAAGCCCGCTTTGTTTTCTTTTTTGTTTGTCCAATCTTCCGCACTGTAGTTTGCGAAGATGTTTTCGTCTGTTGACGGATCGTAGCCGACTGTGTCGATACCGTTGAGAATTCCCTGTAATTTCCACTGTCTTGTTCTTAATATAGTATCAAGTCCGTGGCTGTACCATGGGTCGAGTATCTCCTGAGCGTAGGACGGTGAGACTGTCGTAACCTTGTCGGCACATTCGATAGCGCCCTTCATGAAGTTGATGTCTCCATCGTATTCAAGAAGATTTATGTTACCCTCAAGTCCGATGACGTCGTTGACTATCTCTTTTCCGTACACGCCTTGGTACTGGATATTGTGAATTGTAAATACGGTTTTTATTCCTTGGTACCACGGGTCTTTTGCGTACATTGCAGTGTAGTACACGGGTGTCAGTGCGCTCTGCCAGTCGTTGCAGTGAATAACGTCGGGTTTGAAGTCAATATGCGGAAGCATTTCCAAAACCGCACGTGAAAAGAATGCAAACCTCTCCGCATCGTCGTAGTGACCGTAGATGGTGTCACGCTTGAAATAGTACTGGTTATCCAAGAGATAATAGATAACTCCGTTCGCCTTGGCTTCGAAAATTCCGCAGTATTGGCGTCTCCATGCGACAGGTACCGAGATGCTCGTCAGGAAAGTCATTTTATCCTTAAGTTCCTGTTTTATCGTGTCGTACATCGGCATTACTACTCTGCAACCGATAAGTCGCTTTCTCAGCGCTTGCGGAAGTGAACCGGCAACATCGCCGAGACCGCCGCTTGCCATAAAGGGCAGAGCTTCGCTTGCTACATATAAAACTTTCATACTTTCACCCTCTTATTTTATACCGTAATTTTCTTTCCGACATACAGCGGATATGTTTCTGCGCCTGAGAGTTCTCTTGACGGCTTGACGAAAACGCCTTTATCGAGTATCGCATAATTTACCTTGGCGTTCTGTCCGATAAACGTGCCCTGCATGACGATCGAATTTTTGACAACTGCACCTTCCTCGACGGTAACACCTCTGAAAAGTATCGAATTTTCAACTTTACCCTTGATGATACAGCCGTCGGCTATCAGTGAGCCTTTGACGTCCGATGACAGTCCGTAAGTCGTCGGCATGTTGTCTCTGACCTTTGTGTATACGGGTCTTTCTCTGTTGAAAAGTTGCCTGTACTCACCCGAAACGAGAGCAAGACTTATGTCGTAATAGCTTTGAAGTGAGTCTATCGTCTTTGCGTACTCCTTGACTTCATAGCCGAAAATACGAAGTGACTTGACATTCTTTTGAATGATATCTCTTTCGAAAAGTTCGGCGTCGGACGCAACCGCACCGTTTATAAGTCTTTCCAAAAGTACACGGGACATTACGATTATGTTAAGTGAGTACGGCTCGACTTTGTCGGTCGCAGGATTTATGGATATTTCGTTTACTCTGCCTGTACTGTCACAGTCGAGAACCATTCTGTCGTTCGTCTTGGGGACGAAACCTTTTTTGTAAGCTATAGTAATATCCGCTCCGGTATCCTCATGAAACTTTAAAAGTTCCGAATAATCTATGTTGCATACGACGTTACAGTCGGAAAGTACAACATAGTCTTTGTTACTTTGTGAAATGTAGCTCATAACGTTTGAAAGAGCCTGTATTCTCGAAGTGAACATGCCGTTTGAACCGAGATTGAAAGGCGGCAGGATAGTCATGCCCTCGTTCTTTCTCGAAAGATCCCACGCTTTGCCCGAACCGAGATGATCCATAAGGGACTGGTAGTTACTCTTTGTTATAACTCCGACTTTGCTTATTCCGCAGTTCACCATGTTGCTCAAAACGAAGTCTATCAGACGGTATCTTCCGGCAAAGGGAATCGAACCCATTGTTCTGATATTCGTCATTTCTCTTATATTGTTATCGTATGCACTGCTGAAAACTATTCCGAGAACATTTTTTGCGTTCATTTTTTAACCCCCTTTATGCTCTTTTCGATCATTTCTTTCGGTGCGACGACAGCACCCTTTCCTATTTCTATATCGGAACCGAGGACGGCTACGCCCCAGTCTTCGAGGTTTTCCATATCTTCGGGAGATTTTCCGACAACGGCGTTTTCATCGACAACCGTATTTTCCGCAACGATTGCGTACTGAACGACAGCGCCTTTCTTTATCTTAGCACCGGGCATTACGATTGAATAATGTACTTTTGCACCTTCGGCAACTTCGACGTTTGAGAATATGACCGAGTAGTCGATATCGCCTTCAATATCGCAGCCTTCGGCTATCATCGAGTTTTCGACATCGGCGTTAAGACCGATATAGTGCGGAGGCGAAGCGGTATTTTTTGAATATATTTTCCATGTGTTGTCGCTCAGGTCAAGGTCAACTTTCGGGTTGAGAAGGTCGAGGTTCGCCTCCCACAAACTGTCGATAGTACCGACATCTTTCCAGTACCCGTCAAATTTGTAAGCGAAAAGTCTTTCGCCTGCTTGGTGCATTGCGGGGATAACGTCTTTTCCGAAGTCGTTGGACGAATTGGAGTCGTTTTCGTCGTCAATGAGGTACTGACGCAGTTTCTTCCATGTGAAAATGTATACGCCCATTGACGCCTTGTTTGACTGCGGATGCTTCGGCTTTTCTTCGAAAGCGGTTATAGCTCCGTCATCGTTTACGAACATCAGACCGAAACGGCTCGCTTCTTCCCAAGGTACTTCTAACATTGCGATAGTACAGGCGGCGTCATGCTCTTTGTGGAACTTGAGCATCTTCGAGTAGTCCATTTTGTATATATGGTCACCCGAAAGTACCGCAACATATTCGGGGTCGTAACGGTCGATGAAGTTGATGTTTTGATATATTGCGTTCGCCGTGCCCTTGTACCATTCGGTACCCTTTATCTGCTGATAGGGCGAGAGTACATGAACGCCTCCGTAGTTTCTGTCGAGATCCCATGCCGCACCGTTTCCGATGTAATCGTTGAGTTCGAGCGGTTGATACTGCGTCA
>CAZBXS010000041.1:0-9676 GCA_964495955.1 uncultured Faecalibacterium sp. | reverse complement strand
CTCTTGGGTCTTAACTACGTTGAACTTCTTCGTGATGTTGGAGCGTGCTTCTCGGTAAACAATATGTTAAGAGCCGAATGTTACAAACAAAGAATGGAAAAGGGACTTTCGTTCCTTGAATTCAACTACATGATTATGCAGTCCTACGACTTCTATCATTTGTACAAGACATACGGCTGTAATATGCAATTCGGCGGTGACGACCAGTGGTCGAACATGCTCGGCGGTACAGAGCTTATCAGAAAGAAACTCGGCAAAGACGCTTATGCTATGACAATAACCCTCCTTATGAACTCCGAGGGCAAAAAGATGGGCAAAACCGCATCGGGTGCTGTATGGCTCGATCCGGAAAAGACCACTCCTTATGAGTTTTACCAGTACTGGCGTAATGTCGGCGACGCCGATGTTATGAAGTGCATAAGAATGCTCACTTTCCTTCCGCTTGAACAGATCGACGAAATGAGTTCATGGGAAGGCAGCAAGCTCAATGAGGCTAAGGATATTTTGGCGTACGAACTGACTTCACTTGTACACGGAAAAGAAGAAGCGGAAAAAGCAAGAGACGCTTCAAGAGCACTTTTCGGCGGTGGCAGTGACACAACGCATATGCCGACAACGGAGCTTTCGGACGAAGATTTCACCGACGGTGCTATCGACATCGTATCACTTCTCGTAAAAACAGGTCTGACTTCTTCAAGATCCGAGGCAAGACGTGCGGTCGAACAAAACGGCGTCAGCGTCAACGGCGAAAAGGTAGCGGACTTCAAAGCGTCCTACTCAAAGGAAGATATCGGCGAAGAAATGATACTCAAGCGTGGAAAGAAAAAGTTCATGAAGATAATCGCAAAATAAGCAATCTCAAATTTCACCGACGCCCCGTCACTGACGGGGCGTTATATTTTTTATCGGAATTCTGTATCGAATAAGACAGCTTTTCTTGTTTTATTTGGAATTTAAATTTGCTTTCATCAGTCTTGCTACTGTGCTTCGTTCGTTTTCGTCGATTTTCATTTTGATATATTTCACCGTGTCGGTATACTGCGGTATCATTATGTGTTCGAGGGCGTTGACACGTCGGCGTGTTTTTTCGATCTCCGACGCCATAAGCTGACACGCTTTTTCTGTCTCGGCTAATTTGATAAGTTTTTCCGAAACTTCGTTATATTCTTTTATAACCGAATCGAGTTCAAGCGGTGTGAATGCGAAACCGTACGGGTAAATGTCTTCGCCGTTTTGTATAATCTCGGATTTAAAAGTCGGTACGGACACGCCCATGATATTTTTGCTTTCAACTTCAAGTCCCATTTCCCTATTAGGTATCATCATGGCTGTGTCTATTTCAATTTGTCTCATCTGAGACAGCGAGAGCGTAGCGTGAAGTGTAGCTTGCCTTATTAAATCTTCTGTTTCCAAACGCAGTTTTTCATTTTCACGTGACAAATCGAGAAATCTTCTCACAAGCTCATCTGATTTATCTTTCAGCAATTTATGCCCACGGCGAGATGAGATAAGTTTTTTCTTTATACGTGAAAGCTCCGATGCCGTCGGGTTTACGTTCATTATCGCCATATCAGTCTTCCCTGCCGTAATATTTTTCGATGTATTCTTCCCTTATTCTTTTAAGTTCGCTTTTGGGCAGTATTCTCAAAAGTTTCCAGCCGAGGTCAAGCGTCTGCTCTATACTTCTGTTTTTTTCGTACCCTTGAGAAATGTACTCGTTTTCGAACCTTTCCGCAAATTCGGCGTACAGCCTATCGATCTCGGTCAGTGCCGACTCACCCAGTACCGCCATCAGCTCCTTAGCGTCTTTTCCACGTGCATAGGAAGAAAAAAGTTGGTTCATCGTATCCGAATGGTCTTCTCTTGTTTTTTTATCGCCGATACCCTTATCTTTAAGACGGGAAAGTGACGGCAGGACGTCGATCGGCGGAGTTATCCCCTTTCTGAAAAGTTCACGTGAAAGTATTATCTGCCCTTCCGTAATATATCCGGTAAGGTCGGGTATCGGGTGGGTTTTGTCATCTTCGGGCATCGTCAGTATCGGTATCAAAGTTATGCTTCCGCTTTTTCCGACCTGTCTGCCTGCTCTTTCATATATAGATGCGAGGTCTGTGTACATATAACCGGGGTATCCTTTTCTGCCCGGCACTTCTTTTCTTGCCGCCGATACTTCTCTTAGTGCGTCGGCGTAATTTGTGATATCGGTCATTATAACAAGTACCTGCATGTCCATTTCGAATGCGAGATATTCAGCGGCTGTCAGCGCTGTTTTCGGCGTTGCTATTCTTTCTATCGGCGAACCGTCTGCGAGATTTACGAACATCACTGTTCGCTCCAATGCACCTGTACTTTTAAACGAGTCGATAAAATAATTCGCTTCTTCGAAAGTTATACCGATGGCTGCGAAAACGACGGCGAATTTTTTGCTGTCGGTCAAAACTTTAGCTTGGCGTGCTATCTGTGCCGCAAGTTCGGCATGAGGCAGACCGGACGATGAAAATATCGGAAGTTTCTGTCCTCGGACGAGGGTATTAAGTCCGTCTATCGCCGACACGCCCGTTTGTATAAATTCGTTTGGGTATGAGCGTGCGACGGGGTTTAGCGGTGTCGAATCTATCGGCAGTCTCTTTTCGGGGATTATCGGCGCAGCACCGTCGGCGGTTCTGCCCAAGCCGTCAAATACCCGTCCGAGCATATCGGGTGATACGCCGAGCGTCATTTGTTTTCCCGTGAAAGTGACGGCGGTTTTTTCGGGATTTATCCCCACCGCACTTTCGAAAAGTTGGACTAAAACATCGTTTTTGTTGACTTCGAGCACTCGGCACTGCCGTTTTTCGCCGTTTTCCAAAATGATATTACCAAGTTCGTTATAAGCGACTTCTTCGACTGAGCGGACGAGCATCAACGGGCCCGCTACTTCTTCGATCGTTCTGTATTCTTTTCCCATCAGTTCACCTCCGATTTTGTCAGCCTTTCGATTTCTTTTTCGATTTCGGTACATATTACCCCGTACTCAAAATCGGAATCACTTTCTTCGACGTACTTAAATCTTCCTATCTTTTCCCGTACAGGCAAACTTGTTATACTTTCGACTTTCGCTCCTTTTTCGAGAGCTTCTTCGGCTTTTTCGTGAAACGAAATTATCAGTTTCATCATATACCTCTGTTTTTTCAAACTCGTATATGTGTCGACCGAATGAAAAGCCAGTTGGTGCAAAAAATCTTCTCTTACAGAACGTGCAGTCTCTAACTTCAGCCTGTCGGCAGGGGATATTGCGTCTGCTCCGACAAGTTTGACTATTTCTTCAAGTTCCGCTTCTTCATGCAAGATACGAATGAGCTTTGTTCGAAGTTCTTTCCAATCGTCCGAAACATTTTCCCTGTACCAAAAAGAAAGACGGTCGGCATAAAGCGAATAACTCGTAAGCCAGTTTATCGCAGGGAAATGTCTTTTGTATGCGAGATTTGAGTCAAGTCCCCAAAATGCTTTTACTATTCTGAGGGTCGCCTGTGAGACGGGTTCGGATATGTCTCCGCCCGGTGGTGAAACTGCGCCTATGACGGAAAGTGCGCCCTCTCTCGATTTCGTTCCGAGCGTGAGGACACGACCTGCCCTTTCATAAAACTGTGCAAGTCTACTTGCAAGATAGGCAGGATATCCCTCCTCTCCCGGCATTTCGTTAAGACGACCCGACATTTCTCTGAGAGCTTCCGCCCAACGTGAAGTCGAATCCGCCATGAGTGCGACGGAGTAACCCATATCACGAAAATACTCGGCTACCGTGATACCCGTATATATCGACGCCTCCCTTGCCGCTACGGGCATGTCGGAGGTGTTAGCTATAAGTACCGTTCTCTCGGACAAAGTTTTTTCTGTTCTCGGATCGGTGATATTCGGAAACTCATTTAGGACGTCCGTCATTTCGTTTCCTCTTTCTCCACAGCCTATATAGACGACTATGTCGGTCTGTGCCCATTTTGCCAGCTGGTGCTGAGTGACGGTCTTTCCGCTACCAAACGGCCCGGGGATTGCCGCAACTCCGCCTTTAGCTATGGGAAACAAGCAATCTATGACTCTTTGCCCCGTTATCAAAGGCTCGTCGGGTTGAAGTTTTTCTTTATACGGTCTCGGCTTTCTGACCTGCCACTTTTGCATAAGCGTCAGATTTTCTTCTTTGCCGTCTTTTTCAAGTACACACACTGTATCGGTAACACGAAATTCGCCTTTTTCTATTTTTTTGACCTTTCCGCTCACGCCTACGGGAACGGTTATTTTGTGCACAACGCAGGCAGTCTCCTGTACTTCGCCGATAATATCTCCCTCGAATGCGTCTTCGCCGACGTTTAGTTTTGGTGTAAAAAGCCACTTTTTCTCTCGGTTTAACGCATGGGCTTTCATGCCACGTTTTAACTTGTTACCGCCGAGAGTTTTCATTTCGTCAAGAGGTCTTTGTATACCGTCGAAAATTCCTCCGATAAGACCGGGGCCGAGTTCGACGCTCATCGGCTCATAGGTCGATTTGACTTTTTCGCCCGTCTTAAGTCCGGTTGTTTCTTCGTACACCTGAATTGACGCTTCATCAGAATGTATTTCGATAATTTCGCCTATCAGATTTTTTTCGCCGACCGCAACGACGTCGAACATATTCGCATTTTTCATACCCTGCGCCGTGACGAGCGGGCCGGATATTTTGACTATTTTTCCGTCTGACATAAGTTACCTCTTTTCGTCATTCAAAATATCGGCACCTACCGCTTTTATCACGCTGGCGTATACTTTCGATATGCCGACGCCCGAATTTCCGCTTACACTCGGTATCGGTATTACTGCCGGAAGTTTTTCGTTTTCGTACTTTTCGACGGTGCTTTCTATTTGAGAAAACAGGTTTTCCGTCACAAATATCACCGCATAATTTGACTTAGCGAGAGTGTCTACGGTGTCTGTACATTTCTTTATGCTGTCGGTCACGAACACCTGCGCCCCTGTAAAAGAGTAAAATGCCACGCTTTCGAAATCGCCGACAAAAGCGACTTTATACATATGTTTTCCTCAGCCTTTCTTTTATCGCAGTGGGTGAAATTCGGTTTTTCTTACAGGTGAAAATTATCCGAAGATTTTGAAGTTCGGTAAGTTTCACCGCCGTGTATGCGAAAATCGGGTCGAATGTAAAACTTTCATACTTCGCTTCTTTTAATATTTCCGTCAAGCTGTCGGAAAGAAAAACGTCGAATTTTTCGGGCGATTTTTCAAGGCACTCCCCTGCTGAAAAAAATCCCGATTTTTTCGAAAATTCTATGACCGCCTCGGTGCCCGTTACCGCTTTTTCGGCTAAATTTTCGCTGTCGATTAAGCCGTTATCAAAGAGCGACGAGCGGAAAAATTCCATGCTTTTCCCTGCCGCTGCGCCTCGGTAAGCGACTTTCAAATTTGTCGCCGATACGAAAAAGTCGACGTATTTTTTGAACATTTCGCTTCGGCTTAAACTTATTAGATCCGTCAATTTTTCGAGCATTCTCCTGTCGACAAATGCGTCGAAAAGCTGTGGGTCGTGTGTTTTTTCGAGTACTTCCAAGCTGTCCGACGCTGTTTTAAAAACGAACTTGCTGTCGGTCTTTTTCGAAAGTACGGGCAAGTGAAGTTCTTTGTCGAAGTTTTCGCTGTCATAGGGTCGGTTTTTAAAAAAATCTTTTATTTCGAATTTTAAAGTTTCGAAAATATCGAGCACCGAAAAGAATTTCATCTCGTCGCTGTCTATTGAAAATTGACGTGCTTGTGAAAGTACACTCTCGTTCTCTCTTTCGAGATAGGAGTAAATTTCCGACGGTGACGTTATCGGTATTCCCTTTAAATTCAAAAGTGCGATAAGTTCGTTTTTATCCTGTACAGACAAAAGTTCGTCAAAATCCAAAGAAGTTAAAAGTGCGTTTTCGAGTTCTCTTATCCTTGCGACAGAAAATATACAGTCAGTCAATTTCCGTGTCTCCCCCGTTAAAAAGTACTTTTGAAATTTCGTCCGTCAGTTCATCGTATTTGTCATCTTTCAGTGCTTCTATACTGAAATTGTAACGTATTTTTCCGACGTCTAAAATAAATCCGCCTTGAATATCGACACACTTTTCCGATACGGTAATATTTTCGGTATTCCGTTTGATTTTCTCGAAAAAATCTTTCGGCAGTCGGTTTTTATCTCTTTTGTTAAAAGTGATCACACCGCCGTCTTTTATCTTTCCGACTGTGGAAAGTTGCCTGTACATCAAAGAAAAATAGTCACTGTCGGGCAATGACAAAATTTTCTCTTCAACCGATTTTATCACTTCGTCCAAAAGTTCACGCTTTAAATCAAGTTTTTTTATTTTCGTTTTTGACTTCGCTTCGAAATAAGCAAATGCGATGATTTTTTCGGCTTCTTCCTCGGCTTTTTTGATATTTTCAACACACTCTTTTTTCGCTTTTTCGACTGCCGTTTCATAAATTATTTTCGCCTTTTCGCTGTAAGTCGCAAGTACTTTTTCTCTTTTTTCGCCGTTTCGAGCCGATATCGTCTCCAAAATCACGTCAAGTCCGTCCATTTTTCCTCCGTCAAACAGAAATGTTATATATTATCAAAATCGAAACGAGAAGTGCCAATATAGCGTAAGTTTCGACCATTGCGGACATGATTACCGCTTTTCCGCTTTGGTCGGGATTTTTTGAAATTATGCCGATACCGGCTGCCGCCGTTTTTCCCTGAGCAATCGCCGAAAAAAGACCGACAAGCCCCATCGGAAGTCCCGACGCAAAGAGCATAAGTCCCTTCGAAAAATCGAGATTTACACTTGCACCGCCTATAATTCCGACCCTGTTTAACAAAAGGACAGCCACCAAAAGACCGTAGAGACCCTGCGTACCGGGAAGAAGCTGAAGTATCAACGCTTTGCTGAATTTTGATGGGTCGACGCTCACCGCTCCCGCTGCCGCCTGTCCTACCGTTCCGACGCCTTTCGCCGAACCTATCCCCGACAAAAGTGCCGCCGTCGCAGCTCCGAGTACCGCCAAAGCCAAACCTATATTATTCATTCGTTTTCCTCCGAAAAATCAATATACTTTGTATTCACCGAAAGCGGTTTAAACTTTCTTCCTCCGCCTTCATAAAATTTCGAAAACAGCTCGACAAATTGCAGTCTCGCCGTATGCACATAAGCGCCGAGAAGATTTATAGCTATATTAGCCGTGTGCCCTATAATAAATACGATAAGAAACATTATAATTTTCACTGTCATATTTTTCGGCATAGTTCCGATAAGATTTATCACGCTCGCTATACTTCCTGTTGCAAGTCCCAAGGCTAACAGTCTCGAATAAGACAGAATGTCACTGAGATACCCCGTCGCTGTATTATATAAAGCATAGACACCGCCGAAAATGCGAAGAAAAATATTTTTTCCGTCTCTCCCTGCCGTCAACAGTATCATCACCGCACCCAAAAGTGCCGTATACATTCCGACGGTTTTGACTTTCGGCGACAGGTCAATAAGAATTCCTGCGGCGGCAGGTGCAATTCCCAATACGGTCAAATATATCGGTACAGCGTCCAAAAAAGCGTCCGTTTTTCTGCCCGCTTTCCAAGAAACAGAAAACTTGACCGCAACGCCCCAAAGAAGATGTACTATGCCGAGTGCGAACGAAAAGATGAGCAATTTTATCGGGTCGGTCAACGGCTCGAACCACAAAGCGAGTGAACCGATTTCTTTTGAGAAAAACTCCCTTGCTATAACTTGGGGTAAATCGCCGAACCAACTGCCGAAAAGAGCGCCCCAAAACACAGTCGAAATTCCGCTGTAAAAGAACATTTCCATTGTACGTTTAGTCGTGCTGTCGCCTTTCAATTTTCTTAGTACGAATAAAGTCACCGATACAATCACAACGCCGTATCCTGCGTCCGAGAGCATGAGACCGAAAAAGAGATAATAAAAAAACGACATCACGCCCGTCGGGTCGATATCTTTCTTTTTCGGCAGTGCGTACATTTCGGTGATGCTCTCAACGGGCGCTGAAAATCGGCTGTTTTCGAGCATTACGGGCACATCTTCGTCATCGCCGGTATCCATAATCAATACGGCTACGGGGAATTTTTCTTCAAGTTCTCCGACGAGTTTTACGGCGTATTTTTCGGGGATATACCCTCTTAAAACCAGCGTGTTTTCGGTTACACCGAACTTTGATATCGCCTCGTACTTTTCGATTTTCATATTCAAAAAATCTATCGCAAATTCGAGATTTTCTCTTTCGATTTCATATGATTTGACCTTTTTGTACAGGTGAATGATTTCGTTTGAGAAGTTTTCGATCTGTGCCGTGTTTCCTGCTATTATCTCGTCGGCTCTGCCTTGAAAGTTTTTATTCAGCGAAGAAAATCCGTACTTTTTCAAAACGCTTTCTGTCTTTTCTTTGTTTTCTTTCAAATATACCGCAAAAAATCCGACTGTTTTATTTTCCGAAAAGACTTTTTCTAAGTAAGCGATATTTTCAAGTTTTGAAGCTATTTCAAGAAAACTTTCCTCGTTTTTGACGCTTCCGATTGAAAAAACCGTCTCATCTGTACCCGAAAAATCAAGCGAAAATTTCAGTTTTTTCCACAAGGCGAGTTCGTCGTTTTCGCTTTCAAGATGTGTGATTTCGCTTTTTAGCTTTTCCGATTTTTCGACCGAGATAAGAATGTCTTCGGCGATTTTTAAAGTTCTTTCCAAATTTTCCGTCTTTTCTTCGAACTCTTTTTCGCTGTAAATCCGTTTTTGGCTCATCAGGGCGCTTATCGGCGTTTTTTTCTTTGTCACTTCGTTTAGACGTGACAGGGCGTTCGCCGTTTTTTCTCGGTACTTTTCAAAGCGCATTACGACCGATTTTGTATCGAAAGGAGTGAGGCTGTCCGATGTAATCTTTCGAATTTCGACAACGCCACGCTTTTGCAAAAGGTCAACTATCGCTTTTGCGTCGGTCAAAAGTGCGACGAGTTCGATCTTTTTGATATTGAGTTTTGCCGTAAAAAGTCCTCCTTACGAAAGCGGAAAAATTATTTCTGCCGCTTTTTTTGTGGCTTTTTCGATGTTCTTTTCGGCTGTCTGTCTGATTTTCAGAAGTTCTTTTTCGCTGTTTATATTTTCTTCTTCGATTATCTTTTTCGCTTTTTTCATTGCGTCGGATTTTATTCTTTCGCATCTTTCTTTTTCTTCCGACCGCAATTTTTCTTCTTGTATTTTCGCTCTTTTCTTCGCCTTTTCCACTTCGTTTTCCCCGACGGATACAGCCGCCTGTACCCCATCGTGTCCGTCTTTTTCGGCTTTGATTATTCTTTGCGTAATGTCCAAAATTTACACCGCCTTTATAAAATAAAAACGGGAACCGCACGACAGCAGTCCCCGTTTTTTCATATTTCAGCCGTCGGAATTTCAGGAAAATATCAATTTTCGAATTTGAAATTCCGCACATTTTCAGCAGTCAAAAAGTGATTTAATAAGTTCTATCAGTTGCTCGATAATGTTTCCGAAAGTGTCTTCCTCATATACGATGTCATCTGTATCAACGGCGCTTATTCTGTCCATCGGACAAATGCAGGAGTTAAACAGATGCGTGCTGTATTCTGTTGCCGGCGCTTCGGTCATTATCAATAACTTGTCACCGCAAATTTCGAGTTCCTCGG
>CAZBXS010000040.1:0-9688 GCA_964495955.1 uncultured Faecalibacterium sp. | reverse complement strand
ACGAAAACGGACAGAAGATGAGCAAATCTAAGGGCAACGCAGTTGACCCGTTCGACGCACTGAAAACCTACGGTGCCGATGCTATTCGTTGGTACTTCTACACCAATTCTGCGCCGTGGCTTCCCAACCGTTTCCACGGAAAAGCGGTCGTCGAAGGTCAAAGAAAATTCATGGGTACTCTTTGGAATACCTACGGTTTCTTCGTCCTTTATGCGAATATAGATAAGTTCGACCCGACGAAGTACAGTCTTGATTATTCGTCCCTTTCGGTCATGGATAAGTGGCTTCTTTCGAAGATGAATTCCATGGTCAAAGATGTCGACAACAATCTCGCTAACTACAGAATACCCGAAGCGGCTAAGGCACTTCAGGAATTCGTCGACGACATGAGTAACTGGTATGTACGCCGTTGCAGAGAACGTTTTTGGAAGAAAGAACTTGATGGTGACAAGATCAATGCTTATATGACGCTGTACACCGCACTTGTAACAGTCAGCAAGGCGGCGGCACCGATGATTCCGTTCATGACAGAGGACATCTATAGAAATCTTGTCTGTACAGTCGACAAAAACGCTCCCGAAAGCATACATCTTTGCTCATTCCCGACAGTCTGTGAAGAACATATAGACGCATCTCTTGAAGAAAATATGGACGCCGTCCTCAAAATCGTAGGTCTCGGCAGAGCTGCAAGAAACGCATCTAACATAAAGAACAGACAGCCTTTGGGCGTAATGTATGTCAAGAGCGACAAGGAACTTGACGGTTTCTATACCGAAATTATCGAGGACGAACTCAATGTCAAGAGCGTTTCGTTCGTCAAAGATGCGGACGAGCTCATGTCCTACCTGTTCAAACCGCAGATGAAAACTCTCGGCCCCAAGTACGGCAGTAAACTCGGAGCTATCAGAAACGCACTTTTGGCACTCGATACCGACAAAGCCAAGAAAGAGCTTGACGCTAACGGCAAAATCGACCTTGACATCGGCGGTGAAACAGTCGAGCTGACGACCGACGATATCCTCATCGAAGCTAAACAGAAAGAGGGTCTTGCAACAGTTTCGGACTACGGTGTAACGGTTGCACTCAGCACCGAACTTACGCAGGAACTTATAGAAGAAGGTTTCGTGCGTGAGGTCATCAGCAAGGTTCAGACCATGCGTAAGGACGCAGGTTTCAACGTCACCGACCATATCGCACTGTATATCAACACAAGCGACAAACTCGCCGATATTCTCATCAAGAATAAAGATGAACTTATGGGCGACGTACTTGCCGACGAGCTTTCCACCGACGCTATGGACGGCGTGACAGCCGAGTGGAACATTAACGGCGAAAAGGCTACAATCGGCGTTAAAGTTGTCTGAAAATTACAGCAATAATCATTTGCGCCTCCGCCCGCAAAGAGCAGGCGGAGGCGTCAGCTTACATAAACCGAACGAAAGGAAGATTGTCATGAAAAAATCCGTTCTCAGAAAATACGCCAAACTCATCGCAGTCATGGGCGTGAATATTCAAAAAGGTCAACAGGTCACAATCAGTGCCGAACTTGACCAGCCGGAATTTGTGAAAATACTTGTCGACGAGTGCTACAAAGCCGGTGCGTCGAAAGTTACAGTCGATTGGTCATATCAGCCTCTCGAAAAAATCCATGTTCGCCACAGAAGCCTCAAGACGCTTTCGACTGTCGAAAAGTGGGAAGAAGAAAAGCTCAAATTTACAGTTGAGACCCTCCCGTGCAGAATAATTCTCCTCTCGGAAGACCCCGACGGTCTCAAGGGCATAAATCAGGAAAAAATGGCGAAAGGTCACCAAAACCGCTACAAGATAATAAAACCCTACAGAGACATGACCGAGGGAAAACAGCAGTGGTGCATAGCCGCCGTACCGGGAAAAGCGTGGGCAAAGAAAGTATTCCCCGAATTCAGTCCCGCTCAGGCAGTCGAAAAATTATGGGAAGCCATTCTCTTTACTTCCCGTGTATCCGAGGACAGCGACCCGATAGAAAACTGGAAACAGCATAACTCCAATCTTCACGCAAGATGCGACTACCTCAACAGCTTGAACATCGAAGAATTGCACTATACTGCCTCAAACGGTACAGATTTTACGGTCGGACTTATCCCCGAAGCTCAGTTTTGCGGTGGCAGTGAGTCGACAATAGGCGGTACTGTTTACAACCCGAACATACCCTCCGAGGAATGCTTCACTTCGCCCATGAGGGGCAAAGCAGAGGGTACGGTTTATTCTTCAAAACCGCTGTCATACCAAGGTCAGCTGATAGAGAATTTCTCGATAACATTCGAAAACGGCAAAGCAGTCGCATGTACAGCCGAAAAGAACGAAGAACTTCTCAAAAAACTCATCGCTATGGACGACGGTTCGGCGTATCTCGGAGAATGTGCGCTCGTACCCTACGATTCGCCGATAAGAAACAGTGAGATACTTTTCTATAACACCTTGTTTGATGAAAACGCAGCTTGCCACCTTGCGCTCGGAATGGGATTCATGGAGTGCATCAAGGACTACCACGGCTACACTCTTGAACAGGTTCACGAAATGGGCGTCAACGATTCTATCGTCCATGAGGACTTCATGATAGGTACAGCCGACCTTTCCATAACCGCAAAATGCAGAGACGGCAAGACAGTCCAAATCTTCAAAGACGGCAACTGGGCGTTCTAATTGTCTCATATAGTACAAAAATTAAGACCTTTCCAAGTCGGTACGGCTCGGAAAGGTCTCTTTTTTATAAGTCGTCGGCGTCCTGTTCCGGCTTTTTATCGCCGTCACTTGCGGTTCCCGTGTATGAACCGAGAGCGTCGGTGTTGCTTTTAGCTTGCTTTTGCCACGCTTTGACTGCTTCTTCGGATTTCTTGTTCTTTTTCATTTTGTCACCTCCTTTGCTGTGAACGGGTGGGGTGCCGGGGCGGAGGGGCGGCGAGCGGTGCAGGAGCGGTACCCCTCAGCGTGTGCCGAAGGCACGTGCGTGGGGGTGCCCGACAAGCCGCTTAGGACAGAGGCAAAGATTTTCCATATAAAACGAACAAAAATAGTTTTAGCAAATTTTGCGAAAATATTGATTAACCGAAAATTTTCCTATATGATAGAAAAAAGAAAATTTTGAATTTTCTTGCAACACTTTGCCGTAAAAAACGCACTATATGTATGAACGGGGTGATGATAACCAATGGGCCCAAAGGAAACTCGTGATCTGGTCAAAAAAGCGAAAAACGGAAGTGCCGAGGCTTTCGGTGAGCTTTATGAAAAATACAGCGGCGAAATGTACGCTTTCGCTTGCTACTACCTCGGTGACAAATTTCGTGCGGAAGATGCGGTTTCGGACGCAGTATGCAGTGCGTTTTCATCGGTAGGCAAGCTCAATGATCCCGACGCATTCAAATCTTGGATTTTCAAAATTCTCCTGAGAAGCTGTCAAAAACAGCTGAAATACATAGTCGAACAAAGAAAAACGAAAGATTATTCCGAATTGAATGTTGCGGTACAGGCGACGGATATCGACGAGAAAACCGCTCTGAAAGAGGCGTTGGCACTGCTGAATGATGAAGACAGAACCATAGTTTTGCTTTCAGCCGTCGGTAAGTATACAAGCCGTGAAATCGGCGAAATGCTCGGACTGTTACCTTCGACTGTCCGCTCGAAACTGTCAAGAGCGACCGACAAACTGTACTCTTTTTTAAGCGAAGAAAACGGCGAAAGGAGAGAGAAAAATGGAAAATAACGAAAAGTCAGAGTTCATCAGAGAAAGGTTGGAACAGCAAAAAGAGCCTTTACCTGTCTCACTTGAGAAAGAAAACGTGGTTTCTATGTTGAAATCGGTAAATCAAGGTGAGAGAAAAAAGGCGAAAATTATCCCAATCAAAAAGTACGCTTCAATAGCTGCGGCGTTCGTGATTGCCGTCACCGCCTTGATTTTCGGTATGAAAATGAACAAGCCGAACGACAACATTACTATCGACAAAGAAGTTTTGGAAGAAGTAACCGCACCCATATCATATACGGACAGTGAAAACGAATACAAAGGCATAGAAGAATACTTTTTGAAAATGCACGAAGAAGAAGTCGAACAGCACGAAAAGTACGCAGACGCCGCAGACGACGAAAACGTAGCCTACAACACAATGACCGCACCCACAGTCAAAGCGAATTTCGGCGAAACGAACATACAGACAAAGGGCGTAGACGAGGGCGATATAATTAAAAACGACGGCAAGTATATCTATATCGCAACGAAAAACCTGATAAGAATTGTCGACGCCGAAAACATGAATGTATCGGCAGTTATAACCGATTTTGTAAGCTCGGACGAAAGCAAAGTAATCTACACTGTAAGAGGAATTTATGTCTCAAACGATACACTTACGGTAGTATCAACCGAGTATTCACCGAAAAACGAGTACACAGTTCTCGATCCCGGCGATGATATGATCGTCTATAATTCCGCTTGTATGAAATACTATAGCGGCGGTAACGAGAACATAGTTACCTGCATTACGAGCTACGATATTTCCGACCGAACACAGCCTAAAAAAATTTCCGAACGAACTCAAAGCGGAAGCTATAATTCATCAAGGTCTGTCGACGGAGTGATTTACACGGTCAGCATTTATTCCGTTGATGTCTCCTACTACAAAACCGATGATGAGATCAAAGAAAACTGTATCCCGAAAGTTGACGGTAAGCCGATACCGGCGTCCGAAATATTCGCCGACGGTGACGACTCAAGAAGAAGCTACGTTGTCATTTCGTCATTCTTCATCGACGGCAAAGGCGACGGTGACGCTTACGCCTACCTCGGAAATTGCGATGAACTTTATGCGACGGAAGATACTGTATACATTTTTTCGAATCACAATGCAAACGACGAAAAAGGCAGGCTGTACTTCTACACCGAAATTACGTCCGTTTCGGCGAAAAACGGTCAAATCGCCCCCAAAGCCAAGGGCAGAGTATCGGGCAGTATGTGCGACAGATTTTGTGCCGACGAATATAACGGTAAGTTGCGTATCGCCACGACGAACAGCATAAAATCGGAATATACAGTCAGTCTCTACATTTTAGACGGCAACTTAGAGCAAGTCGGTGCAATCGAGAATTTCCGACAGGACGAGCAAATCAAATCCGTTCGCTACATGGGCGATACGGCGTACATCGTCACTTTCGAAGTAACCGATCCGCTGTTCGTAGTCGATCTGTCCGACCCGACCGCACCTAAAGTCATCGGAAAAGTCGAACTTCCCGGCTTTTCGAACTATCTCCATTCGGTACAGGACGGCTATATCGTCGGCGTAGGCTACGGCGGTGACGAGGACGGAGCGGACGAAAATGTTGTGAAAATCGTACTTTTCGATGTAACCGACCCGAAAAATCCGAAAGTCGCCGATGAAATACTGATAGAAAACGCCGACCCCGATGTCAACTACGATCCGTTGTCTTTCCTGTACGACAGCGAAAGACAGCTGATTTTCCTGCCGACTGTAGTTTACGATTCGGAATTTAAGTCGCATTGCAGTCTTAGAGTTATCGAAGCTAAAGACGGAAAGCTCAGCGAAAAATTCACCTTCGACCATCGGTTTAACAAGTACGACGCAGACTCGGCTGAACTTTTCAGAGGCACTTATATCTCGAATACCGCATACACAATAACCGAAAAAGGCGTGTGTGCGTTCGACATGAACAAAAACGAACTTTCGGCAAGTCTCAAGTTTTAGGAGGAAAAAATGAAAAACAGATTTTTAGTTTTATTACTTTTAGTGGTGCTTTCGATATCTTTAGTCGCATGTACAGACCCGTTTGCAAAAGATTTACCGGGAGAGAGCGTTGAGGACGCAGTTGACCTCACGCAAGGTGTTTCTCAAGGAGCAGTCCAAGGTGATTCAAAAGAAGAAACGATGACGATAACAGGCAGATTAGTTGTCGGAAAAAACAGCTATCTTATCGTTGACGAAGACCTTTCGCCGATATCAATGTCGGTCGACGGCTCGGCTGATGCCTTCTTTAACGGAATTTCCACCGGTGACAAAATCGAAGTCGTTTCGGGCCTTGTCGCCGAAACCTACCCTGCCAGCACTCACGTTTACAGCGTAAAAGTTTTGGAAAAGGGGACAGATGACGATATTCCGTTTTCGGTAATATCTCAGCTGAGAGACCTCGGCTGGATCGAATAATAAAAACAAAAGAAGAGAAAAAGTAAAAGCAAAACAATAAGCACCGCCGTCCCGTTGGGACGGCGGTGTCAGCTTACTGTTCTAAATTTTGTGTAATATCATTTTCGGGCGGTGCCGTGGTCGTTACGTTGACCTCTCTTTCGGGTTCTTCCAGCGTCACTTCTTCTGTCGGCTTTGCAGGTTTCGTTGTGTCACTTATACTATCCGTTTTCGGTGCGGTAGTCGGAACCGTTACCGTTTCGACCGTTGTCGGTGCGTCCGAAATATTCAGTGCAACGCTCATGCTGAAATATCCGACAAAGACCGCTACAAAGAGTGTAAACACAGCGAGGATTATTTTTACCGTTCTGTGTTCGTCGGGCGTTTCGTGCATTACTCTCAAGTACTTTTGTTCTGAGCCACCGCCGGGGTAATATTTCGAAAAGCTGTAATAACTGCGTTTAACCTTTACGCCGTCACTGTCGGATCGGCGTTTTTCGGTTCTTTTTCGTTTTTCTTTCTTTATTGACATTATATCATCTCACTTGTTAAATGAATGAAGCCTCACCCGAAAGGCAGGTGAACGCCAAGGACAACAACGCAACATAAATCATTACCGCAGGCATTCCTCTGAACGCTTTGGGTATGTCTCTGTTTTGTGCGATACGACGCATTCCGGAGTTTATAAATACTACCGCAAGCATGAATGCAAGACCGGCGCCGATACCGCTGCCGATTGAAGCGAAGACTGTGTTAGCGCTTCGGCTGTTGATTATCGGTACGGCGAGAATGAGCGAGTTTATGGCGCACATGCCCATTGAGTTCATGAACTTCCTGTTAGCTTTCATGACGACTATGACGAAAACGGACGAGAGTATGTGAATCAGTGACAGTACGACGGCGAAAACCGCAACGTGCCAAACCGTGTCAAGAGCTCTGACTGCGGGTATGAGGTCGAGAAGACTGCACGCAAAAGACGTTACTGTCGAATAATAGACTATCGTCAAAAGGTACATGAAAAAGAACTTCGGACGCCGTGCAATTCTTATCGTTTCGCTCAGTGCGAGACCGGACGAGAAAATGAGATTTTGTATAAGCAGGCTGTAAAGTGCCGCTATCAAGAGTTGGAAAAATCCGTTCATTCTTCGTCACCGCCTTCTTTTTCTTTTTGTACAGGCGAGTATTCATCGCTTGTGTCGGTGTCATCGCCGTCGTCGGTGATAACCTCCGGGTCGTGTAAAAAGCTCAGAGAACCGCTGGTCGAATGGAAACCTTCCTCATGAAATACGGGTTGTTCGAGAGAAGTCCTCAAATTGAAAGTATTGGTCGGTTGACCTCTGAAATACTTTTGTATTATCCATTTATGAAACGCTGCGGCAAAGCCGAGAACGATAAGAGCACCGAACGGCAAAGCCATACCGCTGAGTTTCGGCAAAGAGGATACGCTCTTTCCCCAAACGGTGCCGTATGCCAGTATTTCTCTGACTGCACCGACCAATGCGGACGCCGTAACAAATCCGACGCTTGCGGCTATAGAGTCAAAGAAAGCAAGTTTAACGCTGTTCTTGACCGCAAATTTTTCGCATCTTATAACTATAAGACTGTTGACAGCAAGAAGAGGAAGATATATACCCATTGAAGCATAAAGCTCGGAATTGTTTTTGTCCATCGCTATCATTATCGGTATCAAAAGAGCGACCGACAAGAGCATATACACCGATATTCTAAGCCAGCGAGACAGTCTTTTAAGTACCGCCGCCGCCAAAACTTCACACACGATAAGCAGCATAGAAAGCGTCAGCGACATTATAACGCCGAGTTTTAAGGTGGTGAAGATAGCCACTATCGAACATATACCGATAGCCTGTGTCAAGACGGGATTATGAATGAATGCGCCTTGGAACATTATCCTTTTAAACGAGAGTTCTTTTTTCTCCTTATCCATTCACACCGCCTCCTTCGCTTTCGGTTTTTAATCTGAGTTTGTCTTTTTTGAAGGACTTTTTGACGGCTTGTTTTTCGTCGAATTGCTTTTTAAACAAAGTGAAATAATCCGTCACCGTCGGGGTTATCGCATTCATTATAAGTATGCTGAAACATGCCCCTTCGCTGTACTTTCCGAAGTAGCGAATAAGCATACATATTACGCCCATTGTAAAGCCGTAGAGGAAAGCCGTTTTGGATTTTCTCGGTGCGCATACCGGATTGTGTACAAGTACCAAAGCGACAAATACGAGCGTTCCGGACGACAGCTCCATGATAAGAGAAGTCATTCTGCCCGAATTGACACGTGGGAAAAGTACCGCCATCAAAGCACAGGCAAGAAGAAATGACGCACTGACGAGCATTTTCTTCGGTCTCTTGATCAAAAGGTAAACAGCCGATCCCATCAAAGCTACCATGCAGGTCGTACCGATAGGGCCGGGATTTACACCGCTCAAGATAGAATATATTTCCAGCGAATTGATGTTGACCGATTTTCCGTAAGAGAGCATTTCACCGAAAGATACGCCTTTAATGAAATTTTCACTGCCGAAAAGGGCAGAGGACGTACCGACGCTTATCGGTGCGTAGGTGAAAACAGCTTCGGGGAAACATACACACAAAAACGCAAATCCCGCTGCCGTGGGAAGAAACGGCGCTTTGCGTGCTCCGCCGAAAGGAACCTTAGCCACAAGTATCGCAAACGTACTTGCGATGACCGGAAAGTACCAAGGGCATACAGCCGGAAGCATAAGACTTATCGCAAGTCCCGTCGCCGCTGCGCTCAAGTCGCCGACCGTACTGTCCTTTTTCATGATTTTACATGCGACAAATTCCGAAAGTACCGCAGAAAGTACACCCAAAAACGCCACTCTCAAAGCGTTGGCGCCGTTGAGATAGGTTCCTGCGATAAGAAGCGGTACCATCATGATTATCATGTCGAGCGAATACTTGAAAAGCGGATCGGTCTTTTTGATAAGATCGTCGTTGTTATATCTTCTTTTAGCCAAATAGCTCACCGTCCTTAGTGTTTTTTCCAACATTTTTTCATTGAAATGTCGGCGAATGAATATTATTATATAAGTGTTGCTTTCAATACCGATAAATAATAAAGCAACAAAGCGAAAAAATCTATATTATTTTATGAACGGGAGGTAGGAACGGTGAATATTAACGCTCCTAAGGAAAACTATATTTTTATCGAACTGACGGGCGACGACATGAAAAAGCTGAATATAACCTATGACGAAATGGACTATTCGAACGCCGAAACACGCCGAGTTATACGCATTCTTTTGGACGAAGCGAAACGCTCGGTCGGCGAAAAATTCGAACTTAGCGACAACATGAAAATCGAGGCTCTGCCGTCGGCGGACGGAGGGTGCCTTTTATTTTTCACGGTCAGCCGAAATCCGATTCGCTATAAGCTTAAAAGCCGTAACCCGTTTCTTGCCTACCGTTTTGAAAGTATAGACGATATTTTCGACTTGGCAAGATGTATCGGAAATTATGACAGTTCACTGCCGAAAAGCAGTTTGTAC
>CAZBXS010000039.1:0-9840 GCA_964495955.1 uncultured Faecalibacterium sp. | reverse complement strand
GTAGGAGCGTAGGGGGGGGGGGGTGGGGGGGGGGGCGGGGGGGGGGTGGGGGGGGGGGGGGGGGGGGGGTGCGACGCACGACGCACCTCGAGCGTGCACCGAAGGTGCAGTGCGAGACGGTGCACGAGTGCGTCGCCGCTGTAGTGCCTCTCATAAAGCTGAAAGTAAAAAGCTGTAGAAATGTGCCTCTACCGGTCGGCGACGCATTGGCACACCTGCGCATTTTGTTCCCTGCACCTTTAAAAATCCCCGGTGCGCAGGTGTACGCAATGCGTCCCCGTTGCCGCCCTTCCACCCCGGCACCCCACCCGTGCCTTTGTCCACATAACATCAACCGCCGTGGCAAAGCCACGGCGGTTTAACATTACTGCATATTCTCTTTTTTCTCACGTACCGTCATCAAATGCTTAACTAAGTCCGGTCTGTTCGTTATTATTCCGTCCACGCCGAAGTCGAGCATTTTTTCTATGTTCTTCGGCTTGTCGACCGTCCACGGATTTACCATGATACCGTGAGCGTGTGCTCTGTCAACATAATTTCTCGATACAAAGATCTCGTGGGGATGAAGTGCGTCCGCTCCGATGTTCTCTGCGTACGCTACGGCATCTCTCGATATCACCCAGCCGAGTCTCTTGTCGGGGCTGTACAAAAGTCCCGTCTTGCAGTTCGGCTCATATTCTTTCGCCCGAACAAGTAGCTCCGGATTGAAACTCGATATAAGAAGTCTGTCCAAAAGTCCGTGTGCTTTGACCATGTCGATCGTAAGTTCGACTATCTCCGCTTCTCTTGCTTCTTTCGGACTTTTTATCTCGATATTGAGTACTTTCAAGTCCGCTTTTTCAGCCAAAAGAAGAAATTCGTCAACTGTCGGTATCTTTGTTGAGCTGTATGCCGGTGAAAAGTAACTGCCAAAGTCGAATTTTGAAATTTCGTCGTAGGTAAAGTCGGTGATATTGCCCTTGCTGTCACTTGTTGCATTGATAGTGTAATTGTGACAAAGTACAGGCACACCGTCTTTTGTCAAATGAACGTCTGTTTCGAAGCCGTCAACTTTCAGCTCAATGGATTTTTCGAAAGCCGGAAGTGTGTTCTGCGGTGCAAATTCGTTTGCACCTCTGTGTGAAATTATGTTGCAATGTTTCACAGCTTATTCCCCCTCGTTATCATTGCTTAAAAGTGAAACTGCGTACAGATATATATTGTCGTCGCTAAGGTCTTTTGCGTCGCCCTCTTTAGCTACTTTGTAGTCAGGTACAATGCCTACTCCGTTATAGCTTTCTCCCTTGTACGGCAAAATTTCGCCGACAGAAAGAAGAAGTGCACTACCGTTAGTGAGCTTAAACACTTTCTGCATAACGCCGACACCTGCCGTAGTATCGCCTATAACCGTTGCCTTGCCCATGTTTCTAAGGTCGCAGGCAAGAAGTTCGGCACCTCCGAGAGTTGAACCGTTGACTATAACGACTATCGGGAGATTGACCGACGATGCGTCGGAAGTATACGTTGAAAGAGTATTGCCCTTAGCGTCGACTACAGTCGCAAGTGCGTCCGTTCCCTCAAGGCTCGGTGCGAATATGTCGATTACCTTTATCGCCGCTTCGAAGTTCGTACTCGAATTGTCTCTAAGGTCAAGTACAATTCCCGTTGCGTTCTGCGATACGAATTTATCGACAGCCGACTGTACCTGCGAAGCTGTTGTGGAATAAAAATCGCTGATTTTGATATAACCTATCTGGTTGTCCGCCTGTGTGCTTACGCTCTGCGCTTCGTAACCTTTGGCTATACTTATTGTCTTTTCCGTATCGTTGTTTTTATATGTCAGATTGACGGTCGAGAGCTTGTCTCCCTCGAATTTCGCTACCATGTCTTTGTAATTGTCTTTCGTGATAGCTTCGCCGTCAAACGCAACGATAATATCGCCTTTTTTCAGTCCGCTTATCTGCGCAGGCGACCCGTCGTAGACCTGAGTTATTTTAAGATTGTTTCCGCTTCTTGTATAAGTTATGCCGATACCGGTCATTTTACCTGCGTTTTTCGCTTCATATTTTGCGTACTCATCGGCGCTCATGAATTTCGAATACTTGTCTCCCAAACCGTTGACATAACCGCCGGCAACCGACTTTTCGAGACTTTCCTCGTCCATGTTGCCGTAGTAGTTTGTTTTTATAATATTGCTTATTTCTTCAAGCTGAGAATATGTCTGTACCTTTTCGGGAAGATACTGTAAAAGTGAGTTGTATATCCCGCTTGAAGCGGTCATGGTTATCGAAACGGTGAGCGCCACCGCAATAGCGATAAGTCCGATAGCCGCACCCAAGGATATTTTCTTGCTCATATATCATTTCCTTTCCCGGATAATTGTCCGCCGTAAGTTCATACCGACAAGTACGGGTGTCCTTTATGACGGTATTGTAACATAGTTCATCGGGTTTTGTCTGACATTGTCTTTTCTTATTTCAAAGTGAAGGTGCGGGCCTGAAACTCTGCCTGTATCTCCGACTTTGCCTATAAGCTGTCCCCTGCTGACTGTCTGTCCTTGGCTTACAAGTATCTGTGAGCAGTGGGCGTATATGGTAGTATAACCGTCGCCGTGGTCGATGATTATATATTTTCCGTATGTCGTCTGTTTGCCCGTCGGATCGGTGTATATGACAGTTCCGCCTCTTGAGGCATAGATTGATGCGCCGTAGCTTCCGCCTCTGATACAAAAGTCGGTTCCGCCGTGACCTTCCCATTTGCCCCAAAGATATCTTCCGCCGTAGCCGCTTGAAATATATATTCCCGACGCTTTCAGCGGAAACGAGAAGTCGGTTGACGAGTCGACAACACCGCTACCCGAACCGCCCGATGTACTTGCATGTTGGGCGATGTATTCGTCAATGGCTCTTTCCGCCGCTTCTTCTTCCTGTTGCTGTTTTGCGATAAGATTTTTGTACGCTTCGCTGTTTTTGTCGAGCTTGTTTTTATATGCTTCGGCGTTGGCGTACTTGGTTTCGAGGTTGTTTTTCGCCTCTTTCAACTGGGCTTCGGTTTGCCTGAGTTCCGCCTGTTTTTCGTACAGGCTTTGATTTTCCTCTTTAATTTTTATTTTCTTTTCGGCGAGTGCCTGCGTTCTCTCTTTCAAAGATTCTTTCGAAAGTTTGAGAACTTCTATCTCCGCTTTTAAGCTGTTTATGCGTGCGGCGTCGTCTTCGCTGACACGTTTCATCATTTCAAGTCTCGTCAAAAATGTCGCTATGCTGTCCGAACCCAAAAGTATTTTCAAGTTCGTATCGTTGCCCGTTATATACGCACTTTCAAGTCTCGCCGAAAGACTGTTGTACGCCTTTTTGACGCTCTTTTGAGCTTTCTCGATGTTCGTATCGGCTGTTACGATATCGGAATTTATCTGTTCTATCTCGTTTTCATAGCTTTTTATTGTGTCCTCTACAGCCTTGACCTGAGCGTCGATTATATCCTGCTGAGCCAGGAGGTTGTCTATTTGGTTTCTCGTGTAGTCCAAATCGGCGTCGAGTGTCGCCATGTACGCTTCTTGGTTATTGATGTCGGATTCAAGAGACGCTAACTTCTTCTTGTTTTCCGCTATCTTTTCCTGAAGTGCCGCCTGTTCCGCTTTAAGTTCTTCGAGCGTAGATGCCGCATCTGTACGGTTATAATTAAAGCTGACGGAAGAAAAAACAAAAATAAAGCACAGAACAAACGAAATTACTTTCTTTAATACCTTAGATTTCATTAGCCTCACTGCCTTCTTTTCTGAGATATTTCGCCATTGTGACGATACTTCCGAAAATACCGATAAGAAGTCCGAAGCCTATATAGGCGACGACAAGTATCGGCCAGTAGTCAAAAATAGATACAGAGCCTCCGCCGAAAAGAGTTATGAACGACGAGAAAGCGTCACCCTCAAGTCTCTCAACGGCATAGGTAAGTCCGAGAGCGAGCAAAGCCGAAAATACGCCGATAACAACGCCCTCGACTACGAATGGCCAACGGACGAACATATTCGTTGCACCGACCGACTTCATGACCTGAATGTCGATTTTTCTGTATACCATGGTTATTTTTATCGTGTTGGTTATGATGAAGACCGAAACGACGAACAGCAATATTACTATTACCGCACATATCGCCGAGACGGACTTTTGAAGTGCCGTTATCTGACCGACAAGTTCCTGACTTTCTCTTATTGACGAAATGTTTTCCACGCTTTTGATATTAGCGAGGGTTATATCGAAGTTTTCGAGATTTGATACCGTCACGTGATAACAGTCGGGAAGCGGATTTTCAACAAGATCCGCAAACGAGTCCGCTTCAACGCCGTAGGAGTCAAGCTGGTCGACAAACGCATCTTCTTTCGAGACGAATTCGACCGATGCGACGTTAGCGAGATTTTTTAGGTTTTCGCCTACTTGCTGTGTCGTTGCGTCATCGAGGTCTTTTTCGAGGAAAGCAATGACGACATTTTGGCTTTCGACCTGTTTTACCATTGACTGAATATTAAAAAGTATCATAAGCGAAACGCCGATAAGAAGCAGGCAAGCCGTCAAAACGCTGACTGACGAAAGGGTCATACTGCGGTGGGATATAAGATTTTTAAGTCCCATTTTCGTCAGATAATTTACGTTGACGCCACCGCTTTTTTGCTTCTTTTGGTTCTTTTTCGTATCGGTCGGCTTATTGCTCTGTTTCGGTTGGCTCTTTTCGTTTTTAGCCATTGTCGACGCCTCCCTTCAGTGCGGAAGTTGCAGTCGGTTTCGCCGGTACGTCGGAAACAATTCTTCCGTTTTTGAGCGTTACGACCCTGTGTGAGAACATGTGGACAAGTTCGAGGTCGTGCGTTACGACTATTACGGTAGCGCCCAAAGCGTTTATCTTATCGAAAAGTACCATAATATCTTTTGAAAGTATCGGGTCGAGGTTACCTGTCGGCTCGTCGGCGATTATGACGGACGGATTGTTGACCAAAGCTCTTGCGATAGCCACTCTCTGTCTTTCGCCCTGTGAAAGCTGATTGGGCAGGCAACTCGCCTTTTCGACGAGGTCGACAAGTTTTAAGACGTACTGAACACGTCTTGTTATCTTTCTTTCGCCCATACCGATAACTCTCAGTGCGAATGCGACATTGTCATATACCGTCATTTTCGGTATCAGCCTGAAATCTTGGAACACTATTCCGAGCATACGTCTGAGGTATGGCAATTCACGGCGTTTTATCCTCGTCAGGTTAAACGGCCCGACCCTGACGATGCCTTTATCGACTTTTTCAAGTCCCATAATGACCGAAAGGAACGAACTTTTTCCGGCACCGGAAGCTCCGACGACGAAAACAAACTCGCCGTCGTTGACCGTGACCGAAACATCGTCAAGTGCGACCGTGTTGTTGGTCTTATATGTCATGCTGACATTTTTAAATTCAATCATATTCTTCTCTTTCCTTTAATCATTTTGCGTACAGATGACTGTTTATCTGCCGCAAGGTGTGTACTACGCCGAAAATCAGTACTTGATCGGGTTGGCGTCGAGGTACTTTTTGACCATGAGCGCTACTTTGAATACTATAGCGTCGTCGAACTCACGCAGGTCGAGACCTGTGAGTTTCTTAATTCTCTCAAGTCTGTATACAAGCGTATTTCTGTGGACGAAAAGTTTTCTCGAAGTTTCGGAAACGTTGAGGTTGTTTTCGAAGAACTTCTGAATGGTGAAAAGCGTCTCATGATCGAGGTTCTCTATCGAACCTTTCTTAAATATTTCACGAAGGAACATATCGCAAAGCGTCGTCGGAAGCTGATAGATAAGACGAGCTATGCCCAAGTTTTCGTAAGTTATGATAGTCTTCTCGGTATCGAAAACTTTTCCGACTTCGAGAGCTATCTGTGCGTCCTTAAATGAACGTGCAAGATCTTTTATACCGACAACGGTCGTTCCTATGCCGATATATGAAGTGATATAAAATTCTTTTGTGAGCGTGTCCGCAATGCTTCTTGCGAGCTTTTCGAGGTCTTTAAGCTCGGTTTGCTGACGGATCTCTTTAACAAGTACAATATCCGTTTTATTGATATTGATAACGAAGTCTTTCGTCCTGTCGGGGAAAAGAGCGAGTATTGCGTCGAATACGGCGGCGTCGTTCTTTTCGGGAATGCGAACAAGAAGAACACAGCGTCTTGCGTCATTGTTAAACGAAAGCTCACGGCTCTTTAAATAAATGTCGCCTTGGAGAATATTGTCAAGAATAACATTTTTTATAAAGTTGCCCCTGTCGTATTTTTCGTCGTGATACTGCTTTATGTTTGAAAGAGAGATAGCTACCAAACTTGCATATCTTCCCGCCTGTTCATCGTCACCGTCGACGAAAACGGCGCAGTCGGACTGCATATTATTGCCGAAAGCAAGATATGTTTTTCCGCCGTAGACTTTCACTTCGAACGAAGAAAAGATTTCTCCGAGGTCGACACCCGTGACCTGTTCGCCTATTGTATTAAGTTCGCTGCCGGCGACTATTACACCTGCCTCGTCGATAACGCCGATATTTCTGTCAATCGCATCACGCATTTGGTGTATAACGCCTTGATAGAGTCTGTTTGACATAATGTTGTCCCCCACTGTGTTAAATTTTTCTGTTGAAATGTACAGGCGTATGAGTTCGTTTTTTCGCATTTTTTGCGATAAAAACGCCTTTGTGACGCCTTTTTGGATATTTTAACGAATAGTCCAGTATCCATTTTACACAACTTATGGGCAATTTGCAATATAAAAGCCTAATTTTTTTATTTATTTTTTCTAACAGTGGGGCGATATTTTGTCACAATTGACTTGTGAAGGGGTATTTTTGTCGCTTTGATTGGCAAAATAGACATTGTGAAAAACTAACAAAAAGCGAATTTTTCACGGCTGAAAACAGCCTGAAACGGCGTATTTTTGACCCGATTTGAGCAAAATGCACAATTAGCGAAATTCTCACTTCGGACATATACTATCACGAAAATATTACGCTGTCATTTCGACATTTGCTTTATACTGTGAACGAAAAGCGAAAAGTTAAATTCGGCGTAAATTCACAGACATAATTATATTGTAAACTGCCTTTAAATGTGGTATTATATTTAAAATCGCAAAGGCGGAGAGGATTATTATGACAGGTACGATCAAAAAAGAAGAAATTGTAAAAGGCGTAGAACTTTTCACATACAAAACCGACATTTTCAAAACGGCGTGCGCAAGTATCAACATCGCCATGCCGCTTGACGACGGAAAAAACGCCGCCAGAGCTTTGCTGATATATTTGATATCGAAAACAACAAGACAGTATCCGACGATAAGAGAAATGACTTCGAAACTCGACATGCTCTATGGGGCGTCGATTGACGCATCGGTTATAAAAAGCGGTGAAAGCCAAGTGATAAGTCTGTCTCTCAGCTGCATCGACGACAAGTACGCACTTGAAAACGAAAAAGTTATTTACAGTTCCCTCGAACTCATGCTCGATATGCTCTTTTCACCGAACACAGACGGCAAAAAGTTCAAAGACGCCGATATAAAAAGAGAAAAGAGACTTTTGCTTGAACGCATTAAAAGTATCAACGACAACAAAATGGCGAACGCAGTCAACAGGCTGATAGAAGAAATGTGTCGTGACGAAGTGTATTCAATCAAAAAGTACGGCACGGAAGACGAAATCAACTCAGTGACGGGAGAAGACATTTCAAATGCACTCATCGACGTACTTTTACATGCGCCGATACAGATAAATGTTGTCGGAAACTTCGACGAAGACGAAATACGCCGGCTTATTTCCGAAAGGTTTTCCCCTCTCGAAAGAAGCGAGACGGTCGAACTTCGAACCCAGTTTTTAAGCGAAGCGTACGACGAAAGAGAAATAAGAGAAACGCAAGATGTCAACCAGTGCAAACTCGCCATCGGAATGAGAGCCGGCATGACATACGACAGGGATAACTACGCCGCAATCAAACTCATGACGGACATTTTCGGCTCCGGAACTTATTCGAAACTTTTCACAAACGTGCGTGAAAAAGAAAGCCTTTGCTATTACTGCTCGGCTCGCTTGGACGCAGGAAAAGGTATAATTTTAATTCAAAGCGGTGTCGAAAAAGAAAACATCGAAAAAGCGATAGCCGCAATAAAACGGGAATTTCAGGCAATGGTCAACGGAGACTTCGACGAAGAAACCATCACCGCAAGCAAAATGAGCATTTGCGACTCGCTTGCAAGTACGTTTGACACTCCGGAAGATATAGATTCGTGGTACGCCCGTCAACAGACGGCAAGCTGCATTCTTCCCCCCGAAGAACTCGCCGAACAGATAAAGCAAGTTTCGAAAGAAGAAATCATGACAGCCGCCGCATTCGCAAGTTTTGACACCGTCTATATACTCGAAAGCCAAGGAGGAGACAGATGAATATAAAAGAAATAAAAAACGAATTTCTTTCCGAGGTTTATTACAAGATAGAACATGATTCGGGACTTACAATATATGTAATGCCGAAAGAAAATCACAAAAGCACCTATGCCGTTTTTTCGGTAAATTACGGCTCGGTCGACACCGCATTTTCAAAAAAGGGCGAAGAAATTACACAAGTACCCGAAGGCATCGCCCATTTTCTCGAACACAAACTTTTCGAATCCGAAGAAATCGGTGCTTTTGAGCTGTACGCCAAAACGGGTGCTTATTCAAACGCTTACACTTCCTTTGACCGTACAGGTTATCTGTTTTCGTGTTCCGACAATTTTCCCCAGTCGCTTGAAGTTCTTCTGAATTTCGTAAAGTCACCGTATTTCACGCAACAGACCGTCGAAAAAGAACAGGGAATAATCGGACAGGAAATCAAAATGTACCAAGACAACCCCGATTGGCAAGTACTTTTTAATCTCCTTCGTGCTTTGTACAAAGAAAATCCCGTCAGAATAGACATCGCCGGAACGGTCGAATCAATATCAAATATAAGTGCGGATTTACTTTATAAATGCTACGAAACATTTTATAACAACGCTAACGCAGTCCTCGCCGTTGCCGGAAATGTGACGAAAGAGGAAGTTATAAAAATCGCCGACAAGTGCCTTAAAAAAGAAGAAAAAATCGAAATCGAAAGACACACGCCGACAGATACGGGCGAAATAAGCGAAAAATATGTTGAGCAGGACATGGGCGTCGGAATTAAAAAATTCAATCTCGGCTTCAGAGAAACGCCTAAAAAAAAGACGGATATAGAAGAAAACATTCTCATGTCGATAGTGCTTGAACTTATATGCGGAAAATCGACCGAGATATACTCCGAGCTTTTGGAAAAAGAGCTTATAAACTCATCATTTTACGCCGAAAATTTCATCGGTAGAGGTTTCTCGGCTGTCATTTTCGGCGGAGAAAGCAACGAACCTGAAAAACTCAGAGATTTGCTTTTGGAAAGAATACGGTTCGTAAAAGAAAACGGATTTGACGAAAAAGCATTCGAAGAAATACGCAGACTTAAATACGGAGGCGAAATAACGGCGCTTGACAATGTCGAAACTCTCGCAACTGGTCTCGTGGGCGCTCACTTCGGAGAATACAATATTTTCGACATTTTCGAAACTTATAAAAAAATTACCGTCGAGGACGCTAATGCTCTCGTCAAGAAAAAATTCGACGAAACAAAATGCGTGCTCTCGGTCATAAAATAAAAAGGACAGGTGGTCAATATGGATACAGTTGCAGTACATTTCAAATGTCTCGACAGAGCTTTCAATGTTTCGAAAACTCTCGTTGAGTTCACACTCCCCTTTACAGACAAAATAATATCTGTCAAATGGTACGGTGCGATAATCGCTTTCGGCTTTCTTCTTGCCGTC
>CAZBXS010000038.1:0-9857 GCA_964495955.1 uncultured Faecalibacterium sp. | reverse complement strand
AGGAAAAGAACGGATTAAATCGGTGCAGGAAAAACGGTAACAAAGAAAAGTGCACGCAATAAACCGAGGACTAATGCCCTCGGTTTTGGTATTTGCGGAAATTATAGCTTAGGTATTAGCTATTGGATTTCACTGCTGCTTTCTATACTTACTCGATAATAAATACTTCTACGCCGTGTTTTTCGGGTTCTGTTTTGATTTTCGATGCGTCGAAAATTCTCTCGCCCCAGCAGTCCGTTACTCTGTATTTGTCCTTCTTCGGAAGGTCGATACCTGCACTGTCGGCGATTTTGTTTATGTCGACCTGTAATTCGCAAGGTTTCGAATCTTTGTTGAACACGCAAAGTGCCACTCTTGCGTTAGAGAGCG
The DNA here is from genome assembly GCA_964495955.1 of uncultured Faecalibacterium sp. Taxonomy (GTDB): domain Bacteria; phylum Bacillota; class Clostridia; order Oscillospirales; family Acutalibacteraceae; genus UBA6857. The sequence continues at coordinate 9,488 of CAZBXS010000038.1, read as the reverse complement.
GTTTAACAAGTACGTCAACGAGCGGTGATTTCGAAATGCCGGACAACTTTTTACAAGGCACGCCGAGGCAGTCTTGGTCTATCGAAATGAGGTACTTGTTAGTGATTATCTTGTACGTTTTGTTTTCTTTGTCGAGCGTACCGTCTTCTTTTATAAATTTTCTGACATCGTTTCCGAGAATCAACGGAGCACACATCATGCACCACAGTGAGAAATGGCTCTTGTTTTCTTCGTAAGTTAAGTTGCCGTTTCCGACTTCGAGCATATCGGGGTCGTTCCAACCGCCTATTCCTGCGTACTTTCCGAGACGGACTGTCAGTTCGTAAATTGCGCTGATGCTGAACCAATTCGGCTGTATGTCGGGTGTGGTACGCCACAAGTTTCCGGCTTCCCTGCCCCACTTCCACGGAGTTCTCAGACCCCATTCACAAATTGAAAATACGATTTTCTTTTCTTTCTGTCCCGTTTTTTCGGCGTATTCTCTTGTGGCTCTCTTGAGTTCCTCGCCCATTTTTTTGTACTGATAAAATGCGCTGTCCATTGCAGAGCCTATGGGATTTGAGAATTTAATGCTGTTTTTGCCTGCTTTGAGTTTAACGGTGAGCTGTAATCTGCCTTCGGGTGTCGGTGATTTTGTACCCGGTGCGGTAAGTTCGTATTTATCTTCGCCGTTGACCGTAACTACGGCAAATTTGTCGTCTCTTCCGCTTTTTCTTATCGTGAGGGTAAGAATATACCCACCGTCTTCGGCTACTGTTATATCGTTAAATTCGGCAGTTCCGTTACCGCTGCACAGTCCTTTTATGTACCTACAACCGTCTATCGCATTATCCTCGATAAGACGGGCGTTACCTGTAAGCGTAGCTTCGGACGCATATTTAACACAGCAGTTGTTTTCACCTGTCCTACCGACGCTTATTTTGATAATATAAGGTGCTTTCGTCGGTACGGGCACATTATGGCAAAAGTCGTGTTTGAAATATTCGACGCCCCATTCGGCGAAAGTATCGGCATCTATCGCTTCGTTTCCGAGCGTTGCCGGATAGTCCTCACACGTGAGCGTTCCGTTAGACGAATATATGCCAAGTTTTAAGCCGAGGGAATTAACATAATCGCAAAGCGACTTTATGCCCGACGGGAATGTGATTTTGTCCGACTGTAACTTTCCGTTTTCGTCTCTTGATGAACTTTGCCAGCAGTCGTCCAAGTTGACGAACTGATAACCTGCATCACGAAGTCCGCTATCAGCCATAGCCTTTGCGATCTCTTTTATGAGATCCTCGCTTATCTTTTCTCTGAATAAATTCCAGCTTGACCAGCCCATCGGCGGTGTCAGTGCCGCACCGTTGTCATAGCCTTTGGTCGCCGGTGTGTTAAGCTGAAATGAATGGATAACTTTTTTTGCCGCACATATCGGGCAGAATTTTACGTTTTTCATATTAGTCTCCTTCTTCGGTTTACTCTCGCCTGTACTAAAAAACAAGACCGACACTTTCGCATCGGTCTATATTTTAACTTATTTGTATTCTTTTTGCAAGCCCTGTTCGTCGAATATGTAAAGCGACTGGATACAGGTGTCAATTCCGACTCTGATTGACTTGGGAACGAGAGCGTCAACTGTGTCAAGTCTTGTGTGGTAATATCTCGGCGGTGCGGGATTCATACCTGCTAAGGTTGCGGCGGGAACACCGAGCTTTGAAACAGCTGCGGCGTCCGATGCGCCGAAGAAAACCGACTTGTACTCGAGATCAAGACCTGCCTTGTCACTGCCCGCCTTCATAAGAGCGCAAACTCTTTCGTCGTTCTTGACAGTACCTGTCATATCGCGGATATAGATAGCTATGTCATCAAAATCGGTGAGAGTATCCATACCGAAGAATACAGACGGGATTTCCTTGAGCTCCTTGAGATGGCGCTTTGTGTAGGCGTTGGCACCTCTGAGACCTGCTTCCTCACAGCCGGAGGTCATAGCGATAACCTCGGTGTTTTCAAATCTGATGTCGTTTTCCTCAAGGTACTTGAGAACGGCTACGCTTGCCGCACAGCCTGTTAAATTGTCGTTAGCGCCGTGAACTATCTGCTTCCAGTTGACAAAGAAGTACAAAGCAAAGAAGAACGGAGCGAACACAAGCTGGGCATAGCCCGCGTAATGCCAAAATCCGCTTTCGACAAGAGCTGTCGGGCCAGCCTTTATGCAGGTCAAAAGCGAAATGACGATAACTGCGATAAGACCGACTATTGACGGAATTATGATTGTCTTTAAAAGTACAGATGTGCCTTTATATGTATACCACCACTCCCAACTTGAATCTGTGTGGCCGCTGAAAATAATTCTCTGCTTCACTTCGCCTGTCGGCTCGCGCTTTCCGATAACGTTACAGGACGTTTTCTTTTTGAAAAGCGGATCCAAAAACTGCTTGTAGAACAAGAACTCACACGCCATACATATAGCCGCAACGAGCGATAAAATCAAAGTTACGACCGGCATTTTAAACGCGACATAAAAAATGAGACCTGCAAGCATTAAGGTAGCGTCAAGTATAACCCAGCTCATAAACGCGTGGGGATGGACTTCGAAATCCTCGACCTCAACCTTGTCGGCGTATTTCTTCATTTCCTTTTCCCAGAATTTCTGAGCTTCTCTTTCTTCCTTGCTTCCCGACTCGCGCGGTCCGATTTTTTCGCAAACCTCCGTTATGACATCAACGGCATAATCGGTGCACTTGTCTAATTCCTGCTGGTAGTTTTCAACTAACTGTTTCAATGGTTCTTCCTCCTGATCCGTTCGGTTTAGAAATAATTTATATTCCACTAACAAAATATACAAAAACAAACCGAACACTTTCCTCAAATGTGTAACATATTCTATCACAAAGCTCAAAAATAGTATACACTTTGCAGGAAGATTAACAAATTGTTAAAAAAGTTCACAGTTGTCGTTATTCTTAACCATGGCTTTGGACGGTGTACTATGTGTGTAAATTTCTTTTGTGCTCGCACAGCCACAAGCGAAAAAGCAGGGAAACGACTTCCCTGCTTTTGTGTATGCAATTTTCTTAGCTTGCGTACATGTTTTTCCGTTCGGTAAAAGCTCGGTTTAATCCGTATAATCGACACTCGCTCTGTCGAGACGGACTAATGATACATATTCCGAAATTTTCACATGATCCGGGTGTACTCTGTAGCGTTTGACATCATCAAGCGTGTCGAACTCACTTATAAGTACGGCGTCGAAATTCTTTCCGTTTTCATTCTCGTTAAGATTGACTTCCATATGACGAATAAAATCTATCTTTTTCGGCAGTTCTTCAAGCATTGCCTTGACTTTCAAGAGGTTTTCTTTCTTTGAAAGTCCCTCGGCTTCGTCTTTAAACTTCCACATTACGATATGTCTTACCATAGCGTCCTCCTTATTTGCATATACCGCCGAGCTTTTCCATGAGCGATTCGGCTCTGGTGGCGGACATGTTGTTGATGAAAATAACGTCGTTTGCGCCTTTTTTTGCAGCGAATTCGGAAATACTGCCCTTCCATGTTCTGTAGTCGATGACATATACTTTATGATAATTTCCGGCGATAAAGGGTATCATCGCATTGCCGAAACTTTCTTTGACGACAACGCAGACACGCTTGTTGTTAATATCGTTGTTGACGACACGAGTGTAGGGATTGTCACCGCCTGCGAATGAAGCGTACTTGTAACTCGGCGCATAATCCGAAACGTCGTTGACCAATGGCCAGTTTATCATGTTGCCCTTTGTGTCCTTAAATTCCATCGAGGTACTGTATGACGGCTGATATGCGATAAGTTTGTCGGCGTGTTTTTCGAGCTTTTTATTCTTGTTCGAATCATTGTAGAACGAACCGAGGAATTTGCCGTAATCTTTTTCTTCGTACTGACTTAACGGTACAGGCGTCAAACCTGCCACTCGGCAATATTCTTCATAAGCGTAGTAAGCGCCGAGAGCTGTCCAATGGTGGTCGGTTCTGTAGTAGATATATTCGTCCTTGTGTGACATGAGAGTGTCATAAATATTGACGGTGTTTAGCCTATCCGACATTGAAGCGTAGATGTAATTCATCGCCTTTTTCTGATCGGAAGTATTTATTGACTTTCTCGTGCTTTCGTCGAGCGTTATGTCGATACTTGTCGGAACTAATATATCATAGACTTTCGTGCCCGAACCGGATTTTTCTATCTGTTTTGCGACATAGTTAATATGCTTTGCGTAACTGTCGGCAACTGACTGCGAAAAGTTATAATACTCATAAGCCGCATTTCCTGCGATGAGAATACCGCCGAGAGTTTGCGTCTGCTGAGGAGCTTTTGTCGTCTCGTCTGTCTTTGTGGGCGCTGTTGTATCAGTAGGTTCGGTGGTTTCCGTCGGCTTTGTTGTGTTATCGTTACTTTGTGACGGGTCGGTCGTATCGGTCGGTGCCGTCGTATCGTCGACATCGTCTATAGGCGCTGTGGGAGCGTCGGGTATCTCGTCCGCATCTCCGTTTCCGAGGTCGGTAACTTTATTTCCGAAACCGTACCATGAAGTGAATTTGCTGTTAAGAGACGTTAGTGTTTCACGAAACGGGAATGTATCGGAAAACCATGTATCTATCCCTTTGAAATAACTGCCGTCCGCAAGCGATGCAAACGAAAAAGCGGGAAATTTCGCAAGCTCTCTCTTTTCGCTTTCGGATACAGTCGGTCTTAGCGGAATTATCAGTGAAATTACCATTCCGATAATAAGTACCGAAATGAAAACACCGACTTGAATTTTTCTTTTTTTCTTTTGGTACCAACGCTTTTCGGGCTCGCCGACAAGGTTTACATACCTCATGTTGACCTTTGAGTCGTTTCTCTTTTTCATTTTTATTTCTCTCTTTCAAATTTCTCTGTCAGAATTGGAAGTACAGGAAGGGGTTATAGCTGTCACCGACCAGTGCAACAGTCGAAAGCAACAGCAGTACAACGGGTATCACGATTTGGAAAACTCCCTGTACATTGGCGAATTTAATTTCGTTGTCGGCGTTCTTGCTTATCACTTTTCCGATGTTCTTAACGATAGGCGTAACGGCGATAACGGCTACGATAAGGAAGAAAATGTAATTTTTGAACATAGCCGTCGTCTCGAAATTCGTAAACGCATTGCCGTTTAGACCGAAAAGTCCCTTAAAGACGGTAAGTCCCATCTGTACCGAACGGAATTTGAAAAGAATCCAGCCGAAGAAAACGACAGCCAAAAGATAGATGTGTGACACAAACGACGGCAATTTATCAAGTACTTTTTTCAGGAACAGTTTTTCAAGTACCAAGAAAATGAAGAAGTAAAGTCCCCACAAAACGAAGTTCCAACTTGCGCCGTGCCAAAGTCCCGTAAGCGCCCAGACGACGAACATATTGAATATCGTCCTTGCCATGCCCTTGCGGTTTCCGCCGAGTGGAATGTAGACGTAGTCTCTGAAAAACGTACCCAACGACATGTGCCAGCGACGCCAAAATTCAGTGACGCTCTTTGACATGTACGGGTAGTTAAAGTTTTCTTTGTAATGAAATCCGACCATTTGACCCATGCCGATAGCCATATCGGAATATGCCGAAAAGTCGAGGTAAATCTGTAACATGTAGAATATCATGCCAAGCCAAACGGCAAGGGCGGGTCTTGACGAAAGGGTACTGAGATTATCAGCGAAAAGCGAAACGTCCGACAGTTCCGAGTCAGCCAAAAGGAATGTATCGCAAAGACTTCCGCACACATTTGACAAGAGAACCTTTTTGCCGAGACCGACAGCAAATCTGTTTACACCTTTGCCCATTTCGACTATGTTAGGCTGTCTGAAAGCTATTTCATCGCTGACATCTTTATATCTGACAATAGGCCCTGCGATACACTGGTGGAAAAGGCTCGCATAGAGCAAAACACGGGAAAATCTCGGCTGAGCTTCGACATCGCCTCTGTAGACGTCTACGACGTACGACAAAAGCTGAAAAGTATAAAACGAAATACCTATCGGCAAAGCTATTTCGGGTATGACGGACGGCCAACCGAACAGCAAATTCATGTTTTCGCACACGAATGTCCCGTACTTGAAAACGCCTATTAGTCCGATAGAAACAACGCAGGCTGAAATCAGCCACGTTTTTTTGCCTTTTTTCGTCTTGGATTTTTCGATTTTCAGCGCAAAAATGTAGTCTGCAAGTGCCATGCCTATAAGCAGGAACACATAAACAGGCTCGCCCCATGCGTAAAAAATCAGTGAAAAAATCAGCAAAATCCGGTTCTTAGCTTCGATACTTTTAGCGAAATAGCAAAATATCAAATTCAGTGGCAAGAACAGGTAAATGAACAACAAATTTGAAAACACCATCGGCTTTTCAACTTCCTTTCTCTTCTCTATTTTTTCTCTTCTCGTACTTATACAAATTTTTCTGTATATTCTTATACATATTATTGTATGGCACTTCTTCAAGAAATAGTATACACCATTTAAGGTTAAAGTCAACAATTTTCACAAAGGCAATTCGCCGATTTTAAACGGTCTCAAAACGGCTTCGTTTGTGCAAAATTTCCTTTAAATGATATGAGCTTTTTATCTTGTCGACAGTTTTGTTTTTTCTGTTGACAGTTTTTGTCCGCATCAAAAAACCGCCCTTTCGGGCGGTCGGATTTCAGCTTATACTCTCTCCCCCGTTTTCGCATTGAAAACGTTTTTGAAAACGGATACATGGGTCTGTGAAATGTACTTGTCAATGTGAAGTGAACCGAAGAACCAGTGCTCAAACGAACACACCTCGCTCATCTCCTGCAAGTATGTATTTATTCCCGTTATGTTAGCGGTCTTTTTCTCTTTCAGGAGCATAAATTCCTTGAGCTTCGCCGGGGGTTCGTGGGTTATTACAAGGTCGATTTTGCCGTTGTACTTTTCAAGGTTATCGACGCCCTCGACGAGTTCTTCTTTTGAAGGTATCTCTGAATTTGACCATGTTTCGTTTTCGAATCTGATATCAATATCGCTGCTTATTCCGCCACCCATGGTGAAAACGGTTTGGTCTTCGATTTCGTATATTTGACCTCTGAGAAGATGAATGACTTTGTCGTTGATAAGGTGAACTTTTCCGCCGTTCCATTTCGTCACTTCATACGAGTTGAGAAGATCGAAATTTTCATGGGTTCCGTCAATGAAAAGCGTCGTAAATTTTTTCTTTGACAGCTTCTTTAAAAAAGCTCTTTCCTTCGCCGAATTGTCCCAAATGAAACCGAAATCGCCACAAACTATCAAGTAGTCGCCACGCTTGAGTTTCTTTATGCTTTTGTCGGAAAATCTGTCCTGTTCCCCGTGCATATCTCCTGTTACATAAATCATGTTTATCTCTCCAAATAAAATTCAAAAGGGGTTTACAACCCACGTTCGAAATTGTTATAATATATGTATATATCGACTTGTATTATATCATATGAATATACTTTTGTAAATGAATTTAGGGGTGGCGGTATGAAAAAAATTGCAACTTTTCTGTTAGCGATAATTTTGTTTATTATTCCCATGTCGAACATATACGCTTCGGCATCGTTTGACTCTCTTATGAAAGACGAGATTTATTCGGGGATATATATTCTCGCAAACTTAGACAACGGCGGTGTTGTACTTGAAAAAAATGCCGATAAAAGAAGCCAGTGCCCCGCATTTAACAAGATAATGACGGTTGCCGTCACGCTGAAAAACTGCAAAGATATCGACGAAAAAATCAAGATAACTCAAAAAATGCTCGACGCTGTCGGGACGGCGTATTCGGTAACGATCAACTTGAAAGTCGGCGAAAAAATTTCAATTCGTTCGCTTCTTTACGCCGCTTTGGTACAGGGTGCAAATGACGCCTGTGCGGCTTTAGCGGTAAATGTCGGCGGTAGCGTTGACGGATTTATGAACATGGTCAACGAATATGCCGCTTCACTTGGGTGTAAAGATACTAACCTTGTCAACCCGACGGGATTTGACGCCGAAGGTCAGTACACAACGGCGTCGGATATAGCGAAAATAATGGCGGATATTGTGAAGATACCCGTATTCATGGACATGTTTTCGACAAGAACTTATAAGCTCGCTGCGACAAACACAAGTTCGGAGAGGACGCTCATAAGCCAAAATAAAATGCTGTATTACACAGTACCGGATTATTACTATTCCTACACTACGGGCGGAAAAAACGGTGCTACGGACGATGCCGGATACTGTATGATAAGTACGGCGGCAAAGGACGGATACACCTATGTCGCAGTCGCCATGAAAGGCGAAATACGGGACGTTACAAGAAATAAGGTCAAATACAGCGATAAAAACACCGCCATTTTCGACTGTAAAACTATGTTCATGTGGGCGTTTAAAAACATAAAATTCAAGACCGTTGCGACATCTTCCCAAATCATAACGGTAGTCGATGTTATCGCAGGCAGAGAGTCAGACCATGTTTCTCTCGTACCGGCGAACGAAGTGTCGGCGTTGGTACCGCAATTAGCCGACGAAAACGGCGTTTTGATAGAACCGCTGCCCGACAGCGTACCGGACGAACTGTACGCACCGATAAAAAAGGGCGAAACCGTCTGTCAAGCAAGAATACTTTACGCAGGCGAAGAAATCGGCAGGGTCGACCTCGTAGCGTCAAGTGATGTTTCTTTAAGTGTTCCGAGACTGATAGCACAGAAAATTTCGGATATTTTCAAGTCGAAAATCTTTATAGCGATACTGTTGATACTCGTAGCACTCATTGTCATTTACATCATATTCGTAATAATAGACAATATCAGGGCAAAGAAAAACAGAATACACATCGTAGGAAAATAAAGTAAAATAAAATATAATAAAGCAAAAAATTCAGCCACCGCTAAAACGGTGGCTGTTTTATGTTTTGATTTATTACGCCATGTAGGTTTTAAGTCTGTCCGCTACAGCGTTGAGGAAACCGTCTGTGTTGACTACGGTCGGAGCTACACCTTGCCAAAGACTTACAAGGTCGCCTGTTATCGTTCCGCTTTCGACTGTGTCTACGGTAGCTTTTTCGAGCTTGTTTGCGAAATCAACAAGTGCCTCATTCAAGTCAAGCTCTCCCCTTTTTCTAAGTGCGCCCGACCATGCAAAGATAGTCGCAACCGAGTTTGCACTTGTGTCCTCGCCCTTAAGGTGCTTGTAATAAAGATCCTGTATCGTTCCGTGGGCAGCTTCAAATTCATAGACGCCACTCGGTGAAACCAGTACCGAAGTCATCATCGCAAGCGAACCGCACGCAGCGGATATCATATCGCTCATAACATCGCCGTCGTAGTTCTTACATGCCCAAATGTAACCGCCGTCGGATTTCATTGCTCTTGCGACTGCGCTGTCGACGAGCATATAATCGTAGCGAATGCCGAGCTGTTCGAACTTTTCTTTGTACTCTTTTTCAAAAAGGTCATCGAAAATATCTTTAAACGTATGGTCGTATTTTTTCGATATGGTAT
>CAZBXS010000037.1:0-10170 GCA_964495955.1 uncultured Faecalibacterium sp. | reverse complement strand
CGCAACAAGTTGCGACATTTCCCCTAACAGGGGAATAACCTAAAGGTGAGCCGAGGGCGAGTTTGTGCAGAAACTAATTACAACTGCACAAACTAAAAGTCAGCAAAGGTGTTTCGTGCTTCGCACGAAACACCCAAAATCCTCCCTCATGTTTGAGGGAGGTGGCACGACGCAAGTCGTGACGGAGGGAGAAGTTCGCTACGCTCACAGGTAAAAAGTAAGCAGTAATAGGTAAGAAGTTAGGCGTTTCGTGAATGCACGAAACGCCTTAAGTCTTACTTTAATTTAGCAAAAATCAACCACTGTCCGCAAACCGACAAGTACTTCCATTCCGAATTTTTCCGCATTCATCGACCGCCTCAGCAGCGTTCTGCCAGCTCATATATCAGCCTTTCCGTTTTTTCCCAGCCTAAGCATGAGTCTGTTATCGACTGACCGTACACGTTTCCGTCGGGGGACTGACAGCCGTCTACTATATAGCTTTCGACCATGAAACCTTTGACGAGCTTTTTAATATCCGAGTTTTTCTCACGGCTTTTCATTACGTCCAGGATAATGTCTTTCTGTTTGTAAGGGTCTTTTCCGGAGTTTGCGTGGTTTGCGTCGACTATCACAGCCGGGTTCTTTAGCTTGCGTTGCATGTACATTTCACTAAGAGCGTCAAGCGATTTATAGTCGTAATTCGGTACGCTTTTTCCGTCGGCTCCCGTGTATCCACGCAATATTCCGTGGGCAAATTCGTTGCCGTCCGAGACGACTTCCCAGCCTCTGTAGAGAAATTTATATTTTCTTTGAGCCGCCTGTACGGAGTTTAGCATTATCCCCAAGTCTCCGCCTGTTGAGTTTTTCATTCCGACGGGTATCTCCAATCCGCTTGCGACAAATCGGTGTTGCTGATCTTCGACCGACCTTGCACCTATTGCGACGTATGACAAAATGTCCGATAAGTACCTGTAATTTTCGGGGTACAACAGCTCGTCGGCACAGGTAAATCCCGTCTCTTTGAGCGTGCGAATGTGTATCTCCCTTATGGCGATTATTCCTTTCAGCAAGTCGGGTTTTCCCTGTGGGTCAGGCTGATGCAAAAGTCCCAAGTACCCCTCGCCCGTCGTTCTCGGCTTGTTGGTGTATATTCTCGGTATGAGCAAAAGTTTGTCTTTCACCGTATCCTGAACTTTTCTCAGCCTCGAAATATAGTCAAGGACGCTGTCCTCTCTGTCGGCGGAACACGGCCCTATTATTAAAATCATTTTGTCCGATGTACCTGTCAGTATGCTTCGGATCTCACTGTCACGCTCCGCTTTGACTTTCTTCGAATTTTCGGGTACGGGGAACTGCTCTTTTATTTCTTTCGGGATAGGTAATTTCCTTAGAAATTCCATTGACATGGTTTCACTTCCTTTTTTGGACGCCGGGTGGGCGGGTGGGGGCAGCGCAGCGGTGTGTACTCACGCACAAGATGTGATTTACGGCGAAGAAGAAACTTTCAGTGCGTGAGTGCCGCCGATGCGGTGCGACGGATCAGTACAAATTATATTTAACGCCGACAGATGCAAGACGCTCGAAAAAGTCCGGCATACTCTTGTTGACTGCCTGTGCATTTTCGAGTTCTCCGCCGACAGATGTCAAAAGTACAGACAGTGCCATAGCTACTCTGTGGTCGTTACAGCTGTCAAACGGCTCGTCGGGTGTGTGAAGTTTTGACGGATAAACAGTGACGCTTTCGTCTGTAACGTCGAATTTTCCGCCGGCTTTTTGAAGTTGCGACACCATGGAAAGTATGCGGTCGCTTTCTTTGAGCCGAAGTCTGTGTACACCCGTAAATTTCGCTCCGTTATTCGCACTCGCCAGTACAAATAATATCGGCGCTAAATCGGGCGTATCGGAAAGGTCGATTTCGGGCGTAGTCGATTCTATGAGCTTGAACATATCGGTATATGCTTTGTCGCCTTGCCTGCTGTTTTTGTCAAGTCCGTCCGTTTTGACTTCACCGCCGAATAAATTCAGCGCATCGAAAAACGCCGCATTGGAGTAGTCTCCCTCAACGGTGAACGTACCGCTGCGGTATTTCTGCGACCCTTTTATGTGTATCTCGGTAAGGCTCACTCTTTCTATCTCTATTCCGAAAAGGGCAAGCGTGTCTATTGTCATGTCGATATAGGGCTTACTTTCAACGGGCGGAAGTATGCGTATTTCGCTGTCACCCTCCAAAAGCGGAAGAGCGAAAAGAAGACCGCTGATAAACTGGCTCGATACTCCGCCCGAAACGGTGAAAATTCCGCCTTTCATTTTGCCTTTTGTGAGAATGTAGTCGTCCGTTCTTTTAAAGCGTACACCCTGCTTTTTACAAATAGCCTCATATTCGCTTTGCGGACGGTTCATTAGGCTCTTTCCGCCTGTAAATTCGAACCTGTTACCGCTTATCCATGAGATAGGTACGAAAAATCTGAGTGTACTTCCGCTTTCTCCGCAGTCAAGAGCCGTTTGCGGTGCACTCGAATGTGCGTCTGTACCGATAATTTTAAATTCGCCGTCATGATATTCCCACTTAGCTCCAAGTGCCGTAATACATCTGAGGGTCGCTTCGATATCCTCTGAAAGCGTTACGTTTTTGACTGTACTTTCGCCCTCGGATAGTGCACTGCACAGTATAAGTCTGTGTGCCATGCTTTTTGACGGCGGTGCACAGAGTGTACCTTTCGGTTGTGACTTTTTAAAATCGACCTTCATATTTTTCGCTCCTTTTCAACAAAATAGTCTATCGCTTCAAGATATCCGTCCGTACCGTGACCTATTACGCTGATTTGGCAAAAGTCACGTACATAGCTTATCTTCCGAAATTCTTCCCGATTGTTTGTATCGGTTATATGTACTTCGGCGGTCGGAATGTTGACCGCTTTGAGTGCGTCCGCAATCGCTATGCTCGTGTGAGTGTAGGCGGCGGGATTTATAATTATTGCGTCGTATTTTTTATATGCTTTCTGTATTTCGTCGACTATTGCACCCTCGTGGTTTGATTGAAAAAAGTCAGCCTGTACGCCGAGTTTTTCACAGTGAGTACGGATTTTCTCTACAAGTCCGTCATATGACAAAGTCCCGTATTTTTCCGTCTCACGAATTGACAGCATATTCATGTTGGGGCCGTTTATTACAAGTATCTTCATCTTATCCCCCTATACTCAGCATATCCGAAAGCGCTATCGCCGTTACCGCCGTTACCGCAGCAGAGGCTTTGTGCGCTATGAACGGGTCGTGCCTGCCGGATATTTCTATAGATGTGTTTTCGCCTGTACTTGTGTTGACTGTACGCTGTTTCTTTTCTATCGACGGTGTCGGTTTTACCGCACAGCGAAATACAATAGCGTCACCGTTTGACACTCCGCCGAGTATTCCTCCGTTGTTGTTTGACAAAAACCGTACTTTTCCGTCTTTGTATTCCATTTCGTCGTTAGCCCGACTGCCGTGCATTTCGCCGAGTGCGAACCCTGCGCCGAATTCTATACCTTTTATTCCGGGTACAGAGAACACGGCATGTGAAATGACGCTTTCGAGAGAGTCGAACCAAGGCTCGCCAATACCGACAGGCAGACCGTATACAGCGGTTTCGAGTACTCCGCCGAGACTGTCTTTTTCTTTCTTTGCCTTTTGAATTTCGGCTTTCATCTTTTCGCCGATTTCTTTATTGAGTACGGGAAAGTTCGAACAGTTTAATAAGTTTTCGTCTTTTTCGGGGTTTTCGAAATCGGTGTCCGTTATCCCCGCACACCTTTTTATGTGAGTTAAAATGTGTATCCCTTTATTTTTTAATGCACCCTCGCATATAGCACCCACCGCTACTAACGGCGCTGTCAGTCGTCCGCTTGTGTGACCGCCGCCTTTGCTGTCGTTAAAACCGCCGTATTTTATGAAATGGGTGTAATCCGCATGTGAGGGTCTGGGCGTGTGTTTGATACTTTCATAATCCGAACTTTTAACGTTTTCGTTTCTTATCAGCACGCAAATCGGTGTACCTGTCGCAACGCCGTTTAAAGTTCCGCTGACGATTTTAAAATTATCTTCTTCTCGCCTTGAAGTCGAAATTTCGGCTAAGCCACGTCTTTGTGAGAGCCTGAGCTTAATTAAGTCAAAATCTATCGGCGTACCGGCTTCAAGTCCGTCCAAAACAGCACCTATTATTTCGCCGTGACTTTCTCCGAAAAGGGTAACGGTTACGTTATTTCCGAATGTATTTCTCATTTTGTAAGCACCTGCCTTGCACGCTTTTCTATTTCCTCGACACTCATCGGAGTGAGTTTACACTCGCCTGTACTTTCGACTGTAACGGCAATAATTTTTCCTCTCTCGCTCTTTTTGTCCATTGAGATGATTTTTCCTATGTTTTCGGGTACGGGATAGGTTGTCCTAAGTCCGAGAGTTTTATATATCGGCAAAAGTCTTTCACGTATTTCTTCGCTGACCATGGGGAGCATTCCCAAAGCTACGCATTCGCCGTGGGTAAGTCCGCTTTTTATTTCGATTGCGTGACCTATTGTGTGACCTAAATTGAGCTTTCTGCGAATACCGCTTTCTTTTTCGTCAAGTTCGACTATTTTCTTTTTAACCTGTACCGCTCTGAAAATGACTGTTTCCAAAGTTTCTTTTGTCACACCGCTTTCTATTACGTCAAGCAGTTCAAAGTCGCCTATCAGTGCCGATTTTATACACTCGGCAAGACCGCTTGCGACTTGCACTTCGTCCAAAGTCGAAAGGACGCACGGGTCAATAAGTACCCCCTTAGGCTGATAAAACGCACCGACGGTGTTTTTCGCTCCGCCGAAATTTACGGCAGTTTTTCCGCCGACGGAAGAATCGACCTGTGAGAGCAGGGTAGTGGGTACGTTATAAAAATCAATTCCACGCATGTAGGCGCTTGCCGAAAATCCGGCAACGTCTCCGACGACGCCTCCGCCCACCGCAACAACGCAGTCACGGCGAGTAAATCCCAAGTCGAGCATAGTTTTTTGAAGAAGAGTAAAAGTTTCGATACTTTTCGATTTTTCGCCGGCTTTGAGCGTGACGACCGTCGCATTTTCACATTGCGAAGAAACGAAATTTACATATTCTTCGGGAACTCCGTCATCGGTGACCAAAAGCACTTTTCTCTTAAGATCGAAAAATTCGCCGATTTCTTTTATTGCCCCGTACTTTATTTTAATTCGGTATGGGTCAGCCGAAGTGAAAACGGTGATGGTGTCCGGGTCGGAAATAATTTCGCTTTGGTACTTTTTCGAAACGCTCATCACAGAACGCATAAATTCACTGTACGCAGGGCGAAGTTCGGGTGACACCGATAATTCACCTTTTTTTATGACGGCTTTTTCTCGGTCGGGGTCGAAAATAGGCGAACCGTTCTCTTTTTTTATTTTAGCGATATCTTTGACGCATTGCATTCTCTTTTCGAAAAGCTCAGATATCCGACGGTCGATAAAGTCTATATCTTTTCTCAGACTTTCGGTTGAACGCTCCATTTCTAACCCTCCCCGATTGAATTTGTTTAGCTTAATTGTACGGTTTAATTGTTCGGTTTAATTTTAGCATAACGCAGGGGTGTTGTCAATTTAGTTTTGGTGAGTGTGGTTTAGTTGGTGGCACATAACCGCACGCCGAAGGCGTGCGGGCGACGCACGACGCACCTCGAAGGCGTGTGCAAGCTGACGGGAGATGAACCCGATACGCCCAAAACGCAACCGATTGCGTTTTGGGTGCGAAGCAGTTTTTTAAGGATAGATTTTCGTCAAGGCAAGGAAGAAACCGCAAGCAATGCTGACGCATTGCGAGGAGTTCTGACGCAGCATTGGCGGAAATATACCTTAAAAAACCGTGTTGGGTTCGTCTCCAGCCAGCTTAAGTGTGTTGTCTGAGACGGTGCACGAGGGCGTCGCCGGATGCAGAAAATCGGATTTAAAATTCAGGTTGGTGCTCCCTGTAAGTGATTATCGGTTAAGAGACCGCAAACGCAGTGGCAAAGTAAGTACTCGCACAAACTAACAAATACAACCATTTCGAATTTAGAATTCCGTATTTCGTATCCCCCCACCCCACGCTTTAATAAACTATTTACAAAGTGACAGCAAGTTTTCTATTGATTTTATTGCCCTTTTGTATTATTATTTCTGTATACACTCTGCGGTACTGTGTTTTATTACTACCTAAGTACCGCTTCCAAATATCCAAGGAGACAGAACTAATGAAAAAAGGCTTATTACGGGTCATGGCGATTTTCATGACCGTTTTTATGATAGCAGGTGTGTTTTACGGCTGTGACAAAGACACGGACGGCTCCAACACCGTTACCGACCCCGCAGGCATGACCTATCTTGCTATCGAGGGCAGCGACGGAAAGACCTACGCCGGTGTAACCGACGCTAACGGTCAACTTTACGCTGCGCCGATTGACGAAAACGGAAACGTACTCAAAGACGGCGACCTCTATGTCGTTGACGATTACGACGGAACTCTTCCGACAAACGACACGACGGCGGTATCGGTAGATAATTCCGCACCCGACGGTTACAACTTCGGCGGAGATGTCGTCACGAGCGCAACCGACAAAACGACCAAAAAACCCTCAGGTTCTTCTACTACGAAAAAACCGAGAAACGACACAACGACGAAGAGAGAAGAAAAAGAGCTCTTGGCTGAAAAGTACAAAAAACTCTTTTCGTCCGGTACGTATTACATCGAGTTTTCAAGCGATTCCATGGACAGTCCCGTTATCGCTGCGGTAAAGAACGAAAACATCTATATGAAAACCTCGCTTGAGGGAATGAACTGTACGATGATCTATCAGAAAAAGAAAGACAATGTATATGTCGTCCTCAGTGACTACAGAGTTTACTGCAAAATGCCGTCGAGTATGCTCGACGAACTTGATATGACCGATTTCGGCGACGGTAGCGAAGTTAAAGACGTAACCGTTTACGAGGCTACGATAGACGACCTTGACTGCGTCTGCGAAGCGTACCAACTCAAAAACGGCGGAGTTTCAACTTACTACTTCTACAAGGGTACACTTGTACGCATGGATCAAATCGACAAAGACGGCGCAACTTCCGTTATGAACATTTCGAAGATATCATCGACTGTCGATGACTCCCTTTTCGAATTGCCGAAAGGGTACATTCCGTTTAACCTGAGCAAACTCGATCTTGACAGTTTCGACGAGACTTCCGCTGACGGCAACTGATCCGACTAAGGAGACGAGCGATGAAGAAGAATAAAAAACTAACATTTTTGATGGTCGTAATAGTTTTGGCGGCGTTGATATTTTGCATTAAAAGTGTACGTGGCAGTGAGAAACAGACGCTGACCGTGACCGACCCGGACGGCATGACTTATCTTGCCATACTTGACCAGAATAATAACGTATATGCCGGAATTACCGACGCCAACGGAACACTTTACGGTGCGAAAATCGGCGACGACGGCTACCCTGTACTTGATGACTCGTTATATGTTGTCGGTGAGTACGACGGGACATTGCCGAAAAACAACACGACGGCTGTCGATATTCAGCAGTCGAATACAGGCGACACTTACAATTACAATGCGGACGTTTCAATCATGGAGGACAACTCGGCTTCCTCTACCGCAAAGGACGGTGCGTCCAACCCGTCAACAAGTACATCAAACGAGACAACCTCTCCCAAGGAACGCCTGTCCGACAAGTACAGAACGCTGTTCGAGTCGGGTACATATCAAATGACATTCACTTCCGACGACCCACAGCTTCAGGGCGAAATCACGATGGCACTTAAAAACGGCAACGTGTACCTGCAAACGACGGTCGAGGGAATACCCGCCGAGGTTATTTATAACGACGCTCAGAAAAAGGGCGCAATCGTAATAAAATCGTTCAGAATTTACTGCGTACTGCCCGACGACATGGTAGACGAATTCTCATCGGGTGCGTTAGACATAAACTTCGCCGAAGATTACAAGGACTTCAAGACATACAAAGTCGACATCAGCGGCAGAGAGTGTATCTGCGAAAGCTACGAATACGTAAGCGGAGAAGTGAACACGTTCTACTTCTACAACAATGAATTGGTACGAATGGACATTATCGGCGCCGACGGCTCGTCATCGGTATACAACATCACCGCCCTGTCGTCCGACGTTCCGGATTCGTATTTCGAAATGCCGAAAGGCTACATCAAGATAGACATATCGAAACTCATGGAAAACGCCGAAGACAGCGAAGGCGGAGACTCTTCCGAAAGTTGATTTTTGCGTTTTTGTACAGGCGACACGGTACAGCCGCCGAATTTGAGAGTAAAGTAAATATCCGTCACCCCTTCATGCAAGGGGTGATTTTTTTACAGCGAATAAAAAGATTGGATTTTATATTGATTTTTCCGATAAAATGTGTAATAATGATATTGCCAAACCAACTGAATAACCAAAAAGCAAGGGCTATTTTTGTTTTTACAAGATAGCTGTGCTTATTTGTAACATCATATTTTTAGAATTTGACAAAAATGCAAATTTCTACCGAATATGGTGTGAATACAGATATCTTGTTCTTGCTTTTTTGGTTGGTTTGGCGACTATCGAAGTTTGCATTTTTTGTGCGGTTACTTCGGTAGCCGCACTTTTTAATTTTATTTAACGGAGGATTTGTTATGAGCAAAAAAACAGTGAAGTGCAAAAATTGTCAACAAGAAATTCCAACAAATGTAAAAATGTGCCCGGTTTGCGGTAAAAAGAACAAAAAACCGATTTTTAAAAAGTGGTGGTTTTGGGTTGTTATAGTGGTTATCGCAATTGTGATAGTTTCCCCCACTGATGATTCGGATACTAATTTAGACAATCCTGACACATCATCCTCACAAACAGCAGATAACAGTTCCGCAAATAAAACAGATAAGACAACCAAAGAAAATAAAGCAGACAAAACAACTAAAGAAAATAAGACAGACGAAACAGACAAAACAACTAAAAAAGACAAGACAGATGAAACGACCAAAAAAGATAATAAAGTTCCGTCTGAATATAAATCTGCATTAAGAAAGGCAAAAGCCTACAGTGATACAATGCATATGTCTAAAGACGCTATTTATAATCAGCTTACGTCCGAATACGGTGAACGGTTCAGTAAGGAAGCCGCCCAATATGCAATGGATAATTTGGAAGCAGATTGGAATGCCAACGCTTTAGCAAAAGCCGAGGATTACAGCGAAACAATGCATATGTCTAAAGCCGGCATTTATGCTCAGCTTACTTCTGAATACGGTGAAAAATTCACCAAAAAAGAAGCGCAGTATGCTGTTGACAACCTGCAAGCAGATTATAAACAAAATGCACTTAAAAAAGCAGAATCGTATCAAAATGATATGGCTATGTCCCCGTCCGCTATTTATAATCAGTTGATTTCCGAATACGGTGAGAAATTCACAAAAGAAGAAGCGCAGTATGCTATCGACAACTTAAAATAAGACTATAAAATAAAACTACATATAGAGAGGGTTGAATAAGGCTATTCAACCCTCTCTGCGATTTTGTAAACACGCTACAGACCCCTCCCACCAAATTTTTTTCCTAACCCCTTGCTAACTTTGAGATAATTATGTATAATGAAGTGTAAAATGGAAAAATATTGATATGAGAGGAAATCCTTATGATACAGTTTGAAGAATTGAGGCTCAGGCTTCTTGAAAGTGAAAAACCGCTTACCGAGCTTGCAGGCGCACTTGGACTTGACAAAATGAACGAAGAAATTGCGGCACTTGAAGCGCAGACAGCCGAAACGAGCTTTTGGGACGATGTACAAAACTCAAACAAAGTCCTTCAGCGAATTTCACAGCTTAAGAACAAAGTCGCCGCATACGACAAATTAAAATCCGACTTTGACGACGCACTCGTCATGATCGAGCTTTCCGACGAAGAGGGCGATCTCGAATTACTTCCCGACTGCGAAGAAAGCGTAAAAGCGGTTGAGGACGAACTTGAAAAACAGACCCTCGCAACGCTCTTAAGCGGGGAGTACGACGACAACAACGCAATTTTGACATTTCACGCAGGCGCAGGCGGAACAGAGGCACAGGACTGGTGCCAGATGCTTTACCGCATGGACGGTCAATGGGCAACAAAGCACAACAGCAAATTCACAACCGGAGACTGCCTTGACGG
>CAZBXS010000036.1:0-10489 GCA_964495955.1 uncultured Faecalibacterium sp. | reverse complement strand
GATAATTGCGTACATTTTACTTTCCTTCCTTTATTATGGACTCGCTGCGTCAGGCTGATAGCTCATTATGGCATAACAAAATACGCCGCCTATTGCATGCGGTATAGATGAGTATAACCCATATTCAAGTTTTTGTCAATACAAATACGGGATTTTTTTCATTTTTTTGCTGTATAAAAGCCGATGCGTAAGGCACCGGCTTTCGTTATTCGGTTATATTATTGTTGGCTGTTGTCGTAGAGACTGCTCATAAAGCTCTTCTTTTTCTTTTCTTTTTTAGGCTTGTACGCCGGAGGATTGAGGAGCTTTTTCTTAGCCTTTTTGCCCGCCGATGATGCGAGGTACTTATTGACACTGATGACAACGGGCGCCATTGTGGTGCTCATGTAGTCGACGCAGTTTGCCAAAAGTATTTGGTCGTTGTCGAGTTCACCGAGAATAGTTACGGCGATTATGTCTTGGACATCGTTTGTACCGTCGGCATATATCTCGTTGAGCGTATTAAACAGCTTTTTCATCGTTGTCGGGTTGTTCTTTTTTATCGCATCTAATATGAATGCGTTAGCGTGATTTACAAAGAAATCTTCGGCGAGAAGTTCTCCGTACTTTTCAATGTTTTCTTTATACATCGGTTTCAGTTCGGGGAAAATTACGCATATTTTACTTGCGAGAGTGTTCGCATCATAAGACATTCCGCCACTTCTTACCGCTGTTTTGGAGACCGTCGGAGGCGCTTTGAAGTTGGATTTCTTCGCCTGTTTTGCGGTAGCGAATCTCTCGTTGATACTCTCGGAGAAGTCACCTGCTATATATTTGATGTCGCCGGCTGTACTCCCCTCGTCCAAGAGTGACAGTGCCACTCTTTTGAAATCGTCATCTGTACTGTCGGAATATGCCTTGTCCGAAACGTAAAGATATATTTTGTCGTCGCCGTAGGTAATTTTAACGCTGCCTTTTTCGCTGTTTTCAAATGCGAAAATGTCCTCGCTGTCGGAATTTACCGAATTAAAACCGTTATTTTCAAATGCCGACTGCATACCTTTTACAACAGCGGCTGCATTTTCTCTTATATCTGCCATGTCTGTACACTCCTTAATCATATATACCGATTTATTGTACCACAGATTATTCGATTTGTCACTATTTCGGCGAAAAATATTTGGTATATTTAGTTTTGCCCTGTTTTATGCGTACTCTTTCAGCTCTCGGCAACGCTCCTCAAGCTCACTCTTTTCGTCGTAGAGAATATTTAATATGTACCTAAGTCGTCGAATTTCGGCAAAATCAAGCTCCTTTTCGGCTTTGTTAAGCCTTTTTCGGTTGTTGGCTATGACCTGTTTCTGTACGGAAATACAGTCCTCGTACACCTCTTTAAGCTCGTAAATATTTCCCATATTTCGCCCTCCTCATACCCCGAAAATGACTTGGTCGGCGCTGATACGGTAGAATAAAATCAGCTTTACAAATTCGTCAAAAGCAAGAGGCCCGCCATTTTCAAAACGCTCTATTCTTTTATCGGATACGCCTGTACATTCGGCAACGGCAACGGACGTCAACATCTTCTTCAAGCGAACTTTTCGCATTCTCTCGCCTGTACTTTTCACTTTCGACGCATTTTCAGCCATCGTCGAGACCGCAAGTTCGATGTACAACGGAAATTCCTCGTTTCGCAAATCGGTGTCTGCGTATTCGAAAACATATTTCATTCTCGTTTTGAATATTTCGGTAATTTTCATCAAGTCACGGCTGACGGTCGATCTCGTCACGCCGTACACCCTACCGATTTCCTCGCCGCTTTTTCCTTCGAAATATTTCATCGTGAGCATATTTTTCTGTTCGTCCGTCAACTCATTTTCGATAATAGATTTAAAAGTGGCTAAAAGTTTCAGCTTTCTGATCCTGTCGGAATATTCCTGTGCACTCTCGGACACAGCGTCTTTCCAATTAAAATAAGCGGTACAAGCCTCGTCGAAGCTCATATCGGCATTGTTGCGCTCGGTCTGCGCATAATTTTCAATTTTTCCCGAATACATTTTTCAATCTCCTTTTCTCTAAATTCATCGAACAAATGTTCGTTTATAATTTAATTATAGGAGCAATTTTCCCGTTTGTCAAGAGGAAGTTTATTTAAATTCGGAAGTTTTAAGATAGGAGGTGGGGGTTGGCGGTTTGAGGGTAACGGAAATTTCTGTAAACCCTGAAATATAAGTTTGAAGCAAAACCGACAAAATAAAAATCGGCGCATTTCGTGCTGAACACGAAATGCACCGGGCTTATATTAACTCCGAAATCTCTGCCACAGTCTGCAGACTTCGTCTACAAAACTCAGGGTTTCTTATTCCCCTCACGCTATAACCTTGCTTAAAAATGCTTTAAGGCGTTCGCTTTTCGGGTTGTCAAAAATTTCGGTGGGCGTACCTTGTTCTACGATAACTCCGTCTGCCATGAATACGACCTTTGACGCCGCTTCACGAGCAAATCCCATTTCATGCGTTACGACCACCATGGTCATACCGTCTTTTGCGAGTTTTCGCATAACTTCGAGAACTTCTCCTACCATTTCGGGATCAAGTGCCGACGTCGGCTCGTCGAACAATAGCACATCGGGTTCCATCGCCAACGCACGAACTATCGCTATACGCTGTTTCTGTCCGCCCGAAAGCTGTGACGGGTACGCATCGGCTTTGTCTTCAAGTCCTACCGTTGCCAACAAATCCATTGCCTGTTTGTAGGCGTCGGATTTTTTAACTTTCTTGAGTTTCATCGGTGCATAGGCTATGTTATCTATAACGGAAAGGTTGTTGAAAAGGTTAAAATGTTGGAAAACCATGCCCATTTTCTGCCGATGTAAGTTTATGTTTACTTTCGGGTCGGTGATGTCCGTACCCTCAAAGCTGATCGTTCCGCCGGTCGAGTCTTCGAGCCTGTTAAGACAGCGTAAAAATGTCGATTTACCGCTACCGGACGGGCCTATGACAGCCACAACTTCGCCACGTTTTATTTCCATGTCGATTTTTTTAAGTACCTGTAAGTCGCCGAAGTCTTTTTCAAGTCCGCTGACGCTTATAAGTACATCTTCATTTTTCTGTACATTCAAATTATTATCTGTCACCGGTTCTAAGCCTCCTTTCGACTTTGCCCAGTACCCATGTCAAAAGCATAACTATCGCAAGATATACAAGAGCTACTGCGATAAGTGGCATGAAGGGCGAAAATGTGTTACCTCTGATGATGTTTCCGGCACGTGTCAAGTCGGTCAGTGCGACATATCCGGCAACGCTCGTCTCTTTTATAAGTGCGATAAATTCGTTGAGCAAAGCCGGTAATACGTTCTTGAACGCCTGCGGAATGATTATGTACCTCATAGTCTGTACGAAATTGAAGCCGAGACTTCTGCCCGCTTCGAACTGTCCTTCGTCTATGGACATTATACCGCCTCGGAAAATTTCGGCTACATATGCGCCGGAATTTATTCCGAACGACATTATCGCTACCAAAACCGCATTATCGGACGAAGCGAAGATGATGTAGTACATGATAAGAAGCTGTACGACGACGGGTGTACCTCTGATGACGGTGAGATATATTTTCGAGATGAAGTTCAAAATCCAACATACGCCTTTTCCGACGCCACGCATTTTCGTGTAGTTTTTGTCGTACGTTGAACGAATTATCGCCACGATAAGTCCGAGAACCACACCTATAAGTACCGCAAAAACAGTTATGATAAGCGTCGTTTTAAGTCCGCCGACCAACAGTTTCCAACGGTCTTTTTCGATAAAGTTAAGTATAAACTCGGCTTTGAGATCCCCGAAAGCCAATATGAGTTTCGCTTTTATCTGTTCAAAAAATTGCATTGTATACTCCTATGATAAAGCCGTAAGTAAGGGCGAATATCCGCCCTTACTTACTATCGAATTTATATGTACCTATTATTCAGCCGGAATGTACTTGTCGATTATCTTCTGAACCGTACCGTCGGCTATGAGCTCATTCAAAGCGTCGTTGATTTTGGCGTTAAGCTCGGCGTCTTTCGGGAATGCGATAGCGTAATCTTCGACCGCATATTCACCGTCGAGGATCTTTAAACCTTCGTTAGCTTTTACGAATGATTTAGCCGGCTCGTTGTCAATAAGTACGGCGTCGATTTTGCCTGATACAAGAGCGGAAACCGCGTCTGCACCCTGTGAGTATTCCTTAACCTCGACCTTTGTCTTTTCGTCAGCTACGTCGCCTGTGAGGTAAATGTCGCCTGTTGTCGAAAGCTGAACGCCGACCTTGAGTCCTTCGCCCATTCCATTAGCTTCGTCATAGAGATCGTCAACCGATGTTATGCTGCTGCCTTCCTTGACGATAAGAACCTGAACTGCCGTTGTGTAGCTGTCGGAGAAGTCCATATTCTGCTGACGCTCGGCTGTAACCGTAAGACCTGCCATACCCATATCGGCTTTGCCTGCCGGAACGGCATTGAGAACAGCGTCGAATTCCATATTGGAAACTACAAGCTCCATACCGAGCTTTTCGGCGATGAGTGTCGAAAGCTCAATGTCGATGCCCTTGAATTCTTCGCCTTCCATATATTCGTACGGGGGGAAGTCTGCGCTGGTTGCGAGTGTGAGTGTTGCCTTGGCATCGCCGCCGTTGTTTGAGTCGTTGTTTGAGCAAGCTGCGAAAAGTGTGACTGCCAAAGCAGCTACTATTACGAGACTGACGATAAGTGTGATTTTCTTTTTCATTTGGATCATAACCTTTCCTGTTTTTTATTTTTGGGTTTGTTCACTTGATTTGTGATGATTGGATTATATCACCCCAAATGCATATTGTCAACACTTTTTTGAATAAAAATACACACAACATGCATTTTATTTTTTCTTGCCTTTTTGTACATTTTAAACAAAAGCGGCTGATTTCGCCACCAAACCGTCGGATTTAGTGGGGTTGAAATCAGCCGTTTCATTTAATTTTCGGTACAAATTTATATGTACAGGAAAGCATTATGCATAACTTTTGGGTTTATGCATAAATTTATGCATTCGCTAAAACCTTATCCGTTAATATCTTCACTTTTTCGGCAGTAGCAGATGCAGCTTCTTCCTTGACAGCCTTTGCGGTACCTATCAAGAGCATACCCGTACCCTTGAAAGCGTCTTTAAACGATTCTTTTGTGCTCTCGTCGATATCTTTCCATTTCTTGACCGCACCGTCGATAGCCGGTATAAGATTTTTCACAAATCCGGTCAGTGACAGCTCGCCCGTTGCGGCGATAAGATCGGAAAAGACTTTATCGACGACTTCTCTTTGTTCGTCGCCTATCCTGTAAATAAAGCGTGACAAGCCTAAATCGTAAAATCTTCCCTGTTTTGTCAGAGCGGACGCTGTTTCCATTTCCGCACCGTCAAGTTGCCATGTTGCCAAATCGTGCTGTAAAGCGCCGATGTGTCTTGAGCTTTTGATTACCGTGTAGTCGTCATCATGAGCCAAAAGCATACCGATCATTGACGAATCGGGCACGAAATGTCTGTATTTCGGCAAAAGTTCCTTGTACGCATCGCTCGAAAGGAACGAATAGTCGATAAATCCGGGGCCGTCGTTGTTGTAGACAAGTTTAAGTCTGTTACGAACTTCTTGCGAGCAGTTCAATGCTGCGTACAGGGCAACGTTTCCGCCTTTCGAATGACCGCATACTATTATATCTCCGCTGAATTTT
The DNA here is from genome assembly GCA_964495955.1 of uncultured Faecalibacterium sp. GTDB lineage: Bacteria > Bacillota > Clostridia > Oscillospirales > Acutalibacteraceae > UBA6857. The sequence goes on along the minus strand of CAZBXS010000036.1, from coordinate 4,782 downwards.
TTGGCGGCTTCTTCGAGATAGTCGACTGCGATCTGATGTGAGGGGATACCTTTTTTCAAAAACAGGTCGAAATCTTCTTTCCAACCTGCGATAGTGTCGTCTGTACCTCTAAATGGGATAACGAGGGTGCCGTCGGGCAGGATAAAAGTGGCTGCACCGAACTGAACGGCAGGGTCGGTTTGGAAAACTTCACGACAAGCGACAACTTTTACGTTTTCGTATCTGGCAGTATGAGCCATGTTCATCATGGTGATACTCGACATTTTGGTTATCATTATTCCCAAAGCCTTGTGTTTTGAACCCATGTATTCGAACATGGTTTCGCTGACTTCCTTGAAATCACGGGGTTCTTCGTCGAAGTCGGGTGAAACTACCTTGTCCAAAGGCATATAGAAAGCCGAGCACAAAGCGACGTTATCTGCGTCGCAAAACGGCATTTCCTCGAACGTGACATCGCCGTAATTTTTGATAAATTCTTCTGTACCGGACATAGACATTTCTCCTTTTCTGTCATAATTTGTTTACATTTGATTTTATTTTACCACCGCAAGCGACAGTTGTCAATAAATATTAACTATCCTTTATAAATAGGATTTTTTGAAAGTGCAAAAAATAAATTAAAAACAATTAAAATATATTCCCGTTTTCTATTGACATTATTCGACATATTAAGTATAATTTTATTACAGAATTATCGAGAAAGGAGGAAATATATATGTTTTGCAAAAATTGCGGTCAACCGCTCAACGACAATCAAGCTATCTGCCTTCAGTGCGGTGTTAAAGTAGGTGAGGGCAATACTTTTTGCGCTAACTGCGGTCAGCCGATGAATCCCGGTGCGGCGATATGCTTAAACTGCGGTGTTGCGGCAGCTCCGATAGCAGGCCCCGACTCGAAGAAAAAGATGGTAGCTCTCTTACTTGCTATCTTCTTGGGTTCTTTGGGAATATTCGATTTCTATATGGGATACACAACAAAGGGCGTTATAAAGCTCGTTGTTTCCCTTGTGCTTTCGGTTACTTTCATAGGGCCTATCGCCATGTGGGTATGGGCACTCATCGACGGAATCAAAGCCTATAAAGGCGAACTTCCCGACGCAAAAGGCAACCCCTTGGTTGACTGATCGGATACAGTTTAATTTGATCGACTAATCAACAAAAGGCATTTTCGGCTTAAGCCGAAAATGCCTTTTTGATGTGTGGGAGAGTTTTAATTTAAGTTTGGCATATTTGAGGTGTGTCGTGCGGTTCAGCTCCGACCGACAGCACATAACATCAAAAAGCAGAGACGACCGTCTCTGCTTTTTATCAAATCTTATCTCAAATACGGTAACGGGTTCACTCTTGTGCCGTTTTTGATAACTTCGAAGTGCAGGTGCGCTCCGTTGGCGTAACCCGTGTCGCCTATCTTGCCTATCTGCTGTCCCTGCGATACTTTTTGACCTGCACGAACGCTCAGCGAACCTGCCTGCATATGTGCATAACGGGTCTTCAGTCCGTTGCCGTGGTCGATGAGTACGTTGTAGCCGTAGGAATAATGCCAGCCTGCACTGACGACCGTTCCGCCTGCCGACGCAAGTACCGCAACGCCTCTCGAACCGCCCGGTGCACAAAGGTCAAGTCCTCCGTGGAAACCTCTTGAACGGTATCCGTATGGCGATGAAATGAGTTTTGCACGTGTACTCGGCCAAGCAAGTTTTCCGCCCGAATAGCTCGTATTTCCGTTACCGGAGATGTAGGAGCTGTAATTTCCGGAGGAGTAGTACGACGACTGTACAACCTGCTTTGTACCTTTGTATATGATCTCTTTTGTCGGCTTTTTTATGACTTCACTCGAAATTTCGGTAACATAGCTTCGAACGCCGTCTATATATGTGACCATTTCGGTGATTTTCTCTTTGCCCTTTTTACCCTCTTGGACGACTTTTGACTGTCCTTTGTACAGGGTACTTGATTCTTTCGTTTCGGTTTCGTAGTCTATCGAAACGGTACGCTTTTCGGTCTTCATGACCTTAACACGTATATAGTTGACCTGATTTGAAATGACGATTTTGTCGCCGACATGAAGTTTTGTATCCTCTGTCAGTTTCGGGTTGTACGACAAAAGTTCCGAAAGATACATCTTGTAGTCCGATGCTATCTTCGACAGCGAATCGCCCGCTTTGACGGTGTGGTACACCGCAGAGCTTTTCGTCGATGTCATAACTTCTTTGAGTTTCGCCGTATCCCAAACGATGTCTTCGGTATCGGGATAAAATCCCTGTACATAGCTGATTTCTTCGACAAAAGCGACTGTCGCTTTGTTGCTTTCTTTTTCTTTGTACGGTTTGAGTATCTGCTCGAAAACATTTCGTGCGTCCGCTTCGTTTTTGACGGCACAGATGAACTCACCATCGACATAAATTCCGCAGGCGTTGATATAATTTCCGTCTGTATTTTCAATTATCCCGTCGCATATCGTTTTCGAATCGCTGAGTTTATTGAGCGTTACAAGTTTTATCTGATATGTCGGCGGATCAAGCGTAAGCGTGTCGGTACTGCCGACCGAAAGACGCTGTGCCGCTTCGTCTTTGGCTTTGTTGTAGACATCTTCGTTTTCTACGTAGCCGATATTCTGACCGTTGTAGCTGACTTGAAGGGCAAATACTTTGTCGGTGTACTTGCCGAATGTAGAGAACATTACTATAATGCAAATTACGGGGAATACAATGTTCGCTACCGACAGCCAAACTCGCCTGTGGACTTTAAAGGACGATTTTATCTGTAAACCGAGATTTTTTATAAGCGTCTTAAAGTCTTCGTCACGACGTATGCGGTGTATCTCTTTAGCGGACTTTTTAGCGTCTTTTTGGAATTTTTCGAAGTCCTTGACCCTCATTCGCTTGAACGCCTGTACAGTTTTGTTTTTCAGCGTTGTGGCGACGTTTACGAGGATTTTTTGCCATATGAGCATAAGCGGAATTTTCACTATTTCGAAAATCGCCGTGAAAATAACGGTCATCACGCTTATCGCCATTTCACCTAAGCCGTTGACACACGCCGACACGAGCTGCGGTATTTGTTCGCTGTCGGGAAGATCGAACGGGAACTTTGTCTCGCTCTTTTTCTTCGGCTGTGCATCTTCTTCTATCGGTATAATGACCTGTTCGGCCTCTTCATATTCGTCGTATACGATGTAGTCGACATCGTCGTATGTGTTGTTTTTATTCTCACTCTCAGACAAAAACATCTTTGAAAGAGAGCGTTTTTCCTTTTTTTCGTCAGTGTTTTTCGATGCCAAAAGGACTCGCCTCCTTGGTGTTTTCGGAATACAACAACGTATTATACACCAAAACGGCAAGAAATGCAAGTGGAGGTTATTGTCAACGCCTTTCAAGCGGAAAACGTTCGCCTGTACGTGAAAACGGGCGGGCAAAAGCATTCACCTGTTCAAACAAAATCGGCGGACGCAAAACACTCACATGTACAAAAAGAAAAGCAAAACGGAGCAGAAAAAATCAAAGACCGACTTCACAGCCGGCCCTCGATATCTATCCCCAATATATTCTTCTGTTTCAGTGGGACGAATCCCGTACATTTAATTTAACACAAACGCCAAATTAAATCAACACGACATTCAAATATTATTCATTTTTAATATGTGTTTAATTTATTTTAATATATTCTGTCAAAGAGCGAAATCCTTAAAATTTTCTTACGATTTTCCCGTATCTATTGAAAATCGATACCGATTTGATAAAATGTAAATTGACAAAGTGAAAGGAGAAGTGCATGAAGAAATTAAAAAAATCTCTCATTTTCGCCGCCTTAGCTGTAGTTGCGATTTCGGCGGCTGTATTTTTGATATTACGCACCGAAAAAGTAAGCGACCCTACCGAGAGCATAACGTTTTCCATTGACGGCGAGGCTTACGGATACGACCTAAAACACACGCCGACAAAAATCACGGTCAACGGAATGAACCGTGTCGTACTCGCCACCGATTTCGATTTGGACGCATACTCGTTTTACTGCATCGGTGAAAACAGCGGTGCGTACTACGCAATGAAAGTCGAAAACGGAAAAATCATATCATCGGAAAAGCTCCCCTCAAAGCCTAAGACGATCAAAAAGTTCGGCAGGCGACTTTTAATAGGTTTTTCCGACCGTGTACTATACCTGAGCGCCGATGACGGCAGTTTAAAAACGCTAACAGACGAAGCCGGGGCACGAAAATTCATAATTTACGGCGACCGAGTTATACTTTGGAACAAAAAAAGCTACCGAATATGCGACCGCCACAACGGAACGATGACCGTCGGAAGTGAAAAGGTACTTGAGAATTCTTTTGTACCGCTGACATTTGACGGCGACAACATGACGGTGCTCGACACCGATGACGGCAAAATTTACCTTTTTGACGCAGACGAATGCGAAACGGTAAGGTCGATAGCAAACATGCGAAAAGCGAAACCCATAACGGCATACGGCAACTGCGTGATATTCGGCTACAAATCGTCATATTTCGACAAGGTGACCTACTGGATATACGATCTTGAAAGCAGTACCGCCAAGTCTGTAAAACTCGACACGACGGTTTACGAAGCGGTCGGTGAGATGCCGGCATAAACTTACTACGCTCGCAGGGAATACGCAAGAAATGGTAGATACACAGCGGACTACCCTTTACACCCCATCAGCTGTCGTCTACGCTTACTTTCCTGCTCCCACAAAGTCGGCGCTGTGCACTCACCTCTCACGCCCTTTGGGCGCCGAGGTGCCTGCTTCGCACCGAACCCGCCCA
>CAZBXS010000035.1:0-10830 GCA_964495955.1 uncultured Faecalibacterium sp. | reverse complement strand
TTAGAAGGAGTGTATTTCTATGAAGAAATATTTGAAGAAGAGCCTTTCGGTTTTCATGGCGTTTCTCATGGTGCTTTCATGTTTCGTGTTTAGCCCCGAAATGTTCACATTTGAAGCCGATGCGGCACAGCAGGGTAAGTACTATGTTACTTTCTTGATTTACATTGCAGACTGTAGTGATAATAAAGGTAACTACCTCGAGTGTAACTATGTTGATCAATATGGCAATGAAACAAAGAACCATAGATTATGGACGGCCATTACAGACAAAATGGATGATTACAAAGAACAGGTAGTTGAATATAAGACTGAGCTACCGGGTGTACCAACAGCTTTCAAATATAGCAATTATGGCATCTGGTTAGGTGGCTCTGGTTGGTATGTAAGAGGCATCAAGGTTTCACCTAACAGTGATTATTCTAACAGTGTAACCTTGTGGACCGGTGATATTGGTATGCAGTTGGATCGTGTGGGCGGAGCGACTGTTAGTGGCACATTTGATATAGTGAATAACAAATTTAGCGGTTGGAGCAAAAGTTATGGCTCTAATAAAAAAACAGATAGCACTTATACTATTTCTCCTCTTAAACCCACCCCCACCTCAATCGAATGGACACCGAGTACCGACACGTACAATGTATTGATTCCCGGTGGCGAAAGTACAAATTCTTCAAAGTCAAACACTGTAACATTCAAAGAGGGTTCGACGGTTTATGACCAATACGGTGTTTCATGGTATCAGCCGGCGAACTATGAGCTTTTTGCCGATGAAGAAATGAAACAGTCTCTCAGTAGCATGGGCGGACTTTCCGTCAAAACAGAGGGTAAAGCAAGCACAGCACCCGTTGCGGACGTAGGAACCGTAACGGTATCGGATAATGACGCTCTCAAACAGTTTGTTTCCGAGGGTCCGACAGAGAGTGGCACAATCGCAACAAACAGAAATGTTTATGCATTCGCATATTTCACCTATAACAATAAAACTTTCTATGCCCACAAGGCAGGCACCGAAGACTACGGCTATGCTATAGTCAACATCGAAAACCCCCAATACAAATGGACATTCCAAGCCGATGAAAGTAATCCTACCACCGACGAAATAGGACAGTTCACCGACGACAAAGAGGACCACTCCGTTACCCAGTACTACGGAACGACGCTGTCCGATGAGCAGATTCCCGGTGTTATAAAGACGGGTTATGATTTCTCGTTCTATTATTCATCGGATTACCTTTCAATTGACCCTAAAGACGGAAAATTAGTGCCCGGCTCAACGAAGTTCCTTAAAAACGCAACGTGGACAGCAAACTGGGACCCCATCATAAACAAAGTAGCGTTCTATAACTACAACGGTCAGCCTATAAAAGAGATAAATGCTTATTATAACGAAATGCTCCAAACCGTTATGTTCCATAATGGCATTTACTATGACGGAAACAACGGTGTTCTACCTCCGACAAGACCCTCGACGTCTGCCGGTACGTATGAGTTCGTTCGTTGGGTCGACTGGGAGACAGGTGAACCGCTCGATCTCGAAGAACAACTCAAGAGCACCGACTCGGTAAAAGTCAGAAAGTTCATAGCGGAGTATAAAGTAGCCTCTTCCACTAAGTATACATATCAGTTCTATTCGGATGGCGTTATAATTGGATCAGGTAAAGGCACTTACAGAGATCCGATTACTTTCCCGATAAACCAGACTAAAGAAACCGAATATGGAAAGAACGGCAAGAAGTACGACTTCGCCGGATGGATAGTCGAAACAGCCGATGAGAATTCCCCCGAAGATTTGATTGTAGACACGACAAGTGGCAAAACGCTCGAAAGCGAAACTGCAGGAAAGACATTCCTTTCGCTTGAGGAAGCAAAGGACGGAAACTTCACATATTACCTCAGAGATAACGTCAAACTCTATCCCGTATATGTTGCGTCCTACAAGCCGGTTAAAATAACGCTCAATTATGTAGACGCTAACGGTGATTGGCAACAAACTGTCATTGACGATGAGAAGAATACCTGTCAGACACAGTTCGATCTCGGAATTCCGAACCCGAAGAGCTATAACGATGACTTAAACTCATATACGTTCATCGGTTGGGCGTCGGCTTCGAATGCAACAGAACCCGACACAAATCTCAAGCTGGGTGCCAATAATGAAATAAACATCACTCTCGAAGATGACTGTGAGTTCTGGGCAATCTACGAAAAGAAAGCTCTCGAATACAAGGCATACTATTATATAGACGGAAAACTTGCCGGTGAACAGAACATCAAGAAAAACGAAGCGTTCAATCTCGGCTTTGACGACAGAAGCGGAGAGAGCGTCGTTATAGAGACCGCTAAAGACCGTGTTGACATGAAAGGCTACATCTTCAAAGGTTGGTCACTGACAGCTCCCGACGCTGTTGACGCAAACGGCAACAAAATCGATCAGGTAACTGTCGACAATACAACATACACGCTCACAACGAACGTCAACCCGACTTTCTACGCAGTATACAAAGAATACGACTACTACGAGATAACATTCCTTGACGAAGACGGCGAAGAGATCATGTCGAGCAAGGACTATGTCAAGGGCAACAAAATTATGCCGTCGACAACGAAAGATGAAGAGCTTACCAAGTACTTCATTCAGCCGTCGATCGCCGACAAAGCCGCAAGTGACAAGTACTCCTATGTATTCAAAGGCTGGAAAGATGAATCAAGAGTAACCACATATTCCAAAGATGAACCTATCGTTGTCGGTGGCGAGGGTCACGACTATCAGAGCATAACACTCAAACCCTATTTCGAAGAAGAAATCAGAAATTACACTATCAAGTTCTATGACGTTAAGGGTCAGACTTTCGACGAGAACGACAAGGACAAAGAGACAAGCGAGCCTCTTTATACAGTCACTCTCCCGTACGGCACGAACCTTTCCACGTGGTTCGAAAAGAAAGTAAGCGAAGACGAAAACGCACTTACATACGCTGAGACAATTCAGAACTTGGTCGTAGGCGCCGAATCGTTCCCCGAAAGCAACGAAAGATACACTAACACATTCACAGGCTGGTGGCCGACGATCAACTCGGCTTCCGAAGTCAAGGGCGACGCTGTTTACAGAGCGACCTACAAGACGACGAGTGTTGAGTACAAGGTCACTTGGTTGGTACCCAAACTCGATGCTGACAATAAGGTTACCTACAAGCCACAGAGCACAGCAACATATTTCTACAACGCAAGTATCATAGCTCCGTCAACGAAGCCGACATTTGACCAACCGAGCAAAGATTCCGAAGATTACAAGAACAACGATGAATACACATGGTCATTCCTCGGCTGGTACAAGGCAGACGAAAACGGCAACACACTTGACAAAGACGGCAAAATAACAACAAATGAAGCCGAAATGGTCAAGTTCGCAAAGGGCACACCTGCTAATGACGTAAATGGTCTGTACTTCGTAGCAAGATTCGGTTACATAGCCAATGAGTTCGCAGTAACCATTTTGGGCGAAGACAAGACGACAGTGCTTGATGTTCTTGACGGTAAGTCCTTTGATGAAGAAATCGAAATTGACGTCACGAACTACGTCAAGAACCCGACAGACAAGTACCACTACACCGTATCAAGTCTCTGTCTTCTCAGCGCAGATGTTACAGATGCTGAGGGCAACGTAACAAGCGGTACGGTTATAACCGTTACAAAAGGCGTAGCAAAATACACTGTCAGTACAGACAACAAGCTCTATGTTGTTTATACACAAGCAGAACACACATTCGGCGACTGGACGGTTGAACTTGAACCGACATACGCAGAAAAAGGTAGAGAAGAACAAATCTGCGATTGCGGTTACATAGCAAGCAGAGATATCCCCATGCTCGTCGACGACCAAGCTCCCTACGGCTACATCAACATAGCCGGCTATTCATGGGACGCAACAGCCGACACAACCAAACCGGCGTACATCAGAAACGATCTTCTTGTAAACATCGTAACACGTGACCTCGGTCAAAAGAGCTACCACGACGACGCAACAGCCGGTTCCGGTATCTACACTATCAAGTACCGCTGGGTCGATCCGACTGTTACGGAAGATCCCGACGCCGAAAAAGTAGTATATACTACTAAAGAAGTTAGCAAAAAATACATCACAAACGAAAACCTTTCGTTCTCACTTCCCTCTGATTTCACTGACAAGTACCTCGAAGTTGTCGTAACCGACTATGAGGAACACAGCTACACAATGCGTACACCTGTTCTCAGAGAAGACACTCAAAAGCCGGTGATTTATGAATATCACGACTGTGAGAACATCGTATTCGCAATCGACGAAGCATACGAAATCGACAAGGTTAAAGTTGAACGTTATGATGAAAGTACAGGCGAATGGGTTGAAATCGACTATGAAGGCGATATGGTAGACGCACTCGAAGCCGGCACCGACTTCAACCGCACCTACATGATCATCAAACCCAATGGCAAGTACAGAATCACAGCCACAGACATGGCAGGCAACGTTTCCGCAACGACAAATATCGAAGTAAACGGCGAACACGTATACGGCGATTATATCGTAACGAAAGAAGCCACCTGTAAAGAAGAAGGCTATCAGCACAAGCAGTGCAAATACTGTGATGAGACAGGTTATTACGAGACAATCGAAAAGAAAGCACACACCTGGAACACAGACTACACGGTAGACGAAGCGGCAACTTGCGAGAAAGACGGCTCCCAGTCTATCCACTGTAAGAACTGCGACGCAAAGAGACCCGACAGCACACAGACTATCAAAGCTAAGGGTCACGACGAAGTTGAAACGAAAGTTGCCCCGACCTGTACAAAGGACGGCTACAAGCTCGTAACCTGTAAGAATTGCGACCTTTGGGAACTTACAACAGCTGTAGAAGATCCCGCTTACAAAGCAAAGGGTCACACAGCCGACAAAGCCGACGCAACAAAGCATTTCCACAAAGACGCAACCTGCACAGAGGACGGTTATGATTATTACCTTTGCAAAGACTGCAATGCGAAGTGCGAAGAAAAAACAATAAATGCTCTCGGTCACGATACAAGCGAGGGTGCAAAAAATGTTACACCCGAAGACGCTTGCCACGGCAACGAGGGCAAGGGTGGAATGTTCTACAGTGCATGGGAGTGCAAGACTTGCGGAGCAACAGTCGAAGTCAACCCCGAACTCAAAGAGCACAGCTACGGCGAGGGCGTATACACCGAACCGACATGTACAGAAGACGGTTACACGACATACACATGTACAAGAGAGGGTTGCGACCACTCCTATAAGGAGGTTGACAGACTTTCATCATTCGGCGGACATCAGTATGATTATGAAAATTCGATCGTAGATAAAGAGCCGACTTGTGAAGAGGCAGGCTCACAGCACTACAAGTGCAAGCACTGCGAGGCTATAACCGAACCGGAAGAAATCACAGCACTCGGTCATAACATGACAGTAGTCGAAGAAAAATCAAAACCCGCTACTTGCGGAAGTGACGGCTTAGAATTCAAGAAGTGCACTAATGCCGGTTGCACGCATACAGAAGAAACTGTTCTCACCAAAACAGGTGTGCACGTTTACGAGAAAGAACTTGATAAGAACGATAAAAACAACTACCAAGCTCCGACATGTACAGATGCCGGCTGGCAGAAATGGCAGTGCACAGGTTGTGACATGACCGAAACACGCACAATTGACGCTACAGGTCACAAGCAGGGCGAAGAAGTATCAAGAGTACCTGCTACCTGTAAAGCAACGGGTACGGTTACATATAAGTGTCTCAACGGCGAACACGAATACACCGAAACACTTCCCATTGACAAGAACGCTCACGATGCAACCGACGGCGCAACAGTCGTTAAGGTCATCAAGAAAGCCACATGTACCGAAAAGGGCGAAGAAATCCGCAACTGTAAGCTCTGCAGTTCGACAGCCACAGTAGAAACCAAAGAACTCGGTCACGACTACACCAAGTGGGTCGTAGTTACCGAAGCTACCTGTAAAACAGACGGTCTTAAAAAGAAGGTCTGCTCACGTTGCGATGCCGAACAGCACAAGACGACCACAGACGCTGAAGGCAATATAGTAGAAACAGAAGAACTCGTAACAGAAAAAATCGAAGCTACAGGCAAACACACACTCAAACTTCACGCAAAAGTTGACGCTACATGTACAGCCGACGGCACAGAGGCTTACTACGAGTGTACTGTCTGCAAGAAGCTCTTCTCGGACGAAGACGCTCAGACGGGAATCACAGCACCCACTCAGATCAAGGCAGAGGGTCACAAGTACGACAAGGACGGCGAAGACGACAAGTACGTCGTAGTAGCACCGACCTGTAAGGCAGACGGATACAAGTACAAAGTATGTACAGTATGCGGTGAAAAGACAGCTCCCGAAGAGACAGGCGAAAAGGCACTCAACCACAAGGGCGGAGATCGCACGCTCGTCAAGGTCAACAAGGCAGCCACATGTACGACCGCAGGCAAAGGCGTTTACCAATGCTCACTTTGCGGTGAAACATTCGTCGGCGACATCGAAATCGACCCGAACGCTCACTCAATAGTAAGAGTAACAACTCCCGCAACTTGTGAAGGCGACGGCAAAAGAGTTAAGAAGTGTGAATATTGCAACTACGAAAAAACCGAAACAATATCGGCTCTCGGTCACGCTTGGAAGATAACGACCGAAACCAAGTACGAAGACGGAAAGATCAAGACCAGAGAAGTCAAGACCTGTACGAGATGTTCCAAGGTTGAAAACGGTGAATGGGGCGTTGCAGGCGAAGCATGCAAGATTACATTCAATGTTGTCGATACAACAGTAACACCCAACACAACGACCACAAGCGAGATAACAAAAGACAAGGGCGCAAAACTTAAGAAGAGCGATCTTCCGTCAGTTGACCTTACAAGCTCGAAAGACGGCTACAAGAAGTCGGTTGTTTGGACAGTCGGTGGCAGCGAAGCCAAGTTCCCGCTTGAAGTAAACGGCAATATCACAGTTGTCGGCACAATCAAGGAAGAAGAACTCAGCTACACAGTCAGCTTCGTCAACACCCTTTCAAAAGAAACAGTTAAATCCGATTCTTACAGCTACAACGAAAAAGTCACAGCACCCGATGACCTCGTCGTACCCGGTTACACATTCGGCGGTTGGTCGGTATCACCGTCAGACGCAACAGTAACCAAGTACAGCAAAGACACTATCCCGAATGCAACAGCAGACGTAACATACTATGCGGTATTTACGGCAATTGCAGGTGCAAAGACATACTACGTAACATTCAAGAACGGTACAAAGACTATAAGCAGTGAAATCGTATCGCAAGGTGAGACAGTCATCGCTCTCGAAACCAATCCGACTAAGACAGCCAACAGCGTATTCCACTACACATTCGCAGGTTGGACGGATAAGGACGGCAAGGCGGTAACATTCCCGATGACAGTTACAACGAATGTCACGGTTTACGCTAAGTTCAACGAAGTTAAGCACTCTGATCGCAAGGAAATAGTAGTCGGCTCGATCAAGGCAGCCACCTGTACAAATCCGGGCGAATGGACATACAAGTGCAAAGACTGCGGTTACGAATGGGTATACTACACAGATGAAGCACTCGGCCATGACTATCAGGAAGTTTCAAGAGTTGACGCCGACGGCAAACTGACGGTTACTTACAAGTGTTCAAGATGTGAAGAGACATGGACAAAGACTGTAGTTTACAATGTAAACGCAAACATCGTCGTTATCACAGTCAAGGATACAGCAGGCAACGCAGTTGAGGGTGCAAACGTACAGCTCTACCTCGGCGATTTCCAGACCGCAACGGCAGTAACAGACGCCAACGGTCAGGCGAAGTTCCCGAAGTATGACGCAGAAAAAGCACCGAACGGCATTAAGGACGGCAAGTACACAGTCAAGGTCACAAAGACCGGCTACAACACCGCTTCCGGAACACTTGTTGTTCAGGACGGCACAGGCTCGATCAGCCTCACATTTGCGAAGATTGATTGCCACTGTATCTGCCACTCCTCGAACGTATTCGGAAAGATCAGAAGATTCTTCAACAAGCTGTTCAGACTGTTCAACAAGAACTACACATGTTGCAGCTGCGGCGAATGTGAAGTAATCCACAGCTAAGACGGCTAAAGCCGAAAAAACAGCATAAACTTAACCCGACGGGCGAAAGTCCGTCGGGTTTTTGCGTGTCGCTGTCTTTTGTTTTTCGTACTTTTTGACATGATATAAAAAGCAAGTTTGTTCTACTTGCAAAACACGTGGTTGCCTATCGTTTTGATTATCGGACGTGAAAGTATCCACTTGTTTGTCGTTTTCGCCGGGTTATAATAATATATCGCACCGCCCGTTGGATCCCAACCGTTTATTGCGTCTTGTGCCGCCTTTTTAGCCGACGATGTCACTTCGGCGTACCAATTGCTGTCCCTGACTGCGTCGAATGCTCCGTTTTGATAAACTACGCCTGCTATAGTATTTGGAAACGAAGCGTGTGACACTCGGTTTAGTACCACCGCACCGACCGCTACTTGTCCTGTGTAACTTTCACCACGTGCCTCGGCTGAAATCACTTTTGCTAACAAGTCTATATCCGAATTCGAGTACTTAGACGATTGCGATGTACCCAAACCGAGATATAAAAGCGTCTTCGGGCCTGCGATACCGTCCGCTGTGATACCGCAGTTTTTTTGAAACGCTTTTACTGCCGACTGTGTACTGACGCCGTAAATTCCGTCGACACTTCCCGTGTAGTAACCGAGATTTTTTAGCTTCTTTTGTATTGACCGCACTTCGTCACCACGTGAGCCGAGCTTTGAAAGAGCCTCAATACCGCTTTCTTCTTTAAAGTCGGCGTTCGACAGCGATACACCCAAAATAGATATAGACACAACCGCTATACAAACGAAAAAAGCGACGAACGAACGGCTTTTACTTTTCGAAAAATACATATATATCACCTTTCGAAAATATTATACCCACACAAGTCGCTATTATCATCGAAAGGGTGGGAGGAAATAAAAAATCCCTCGGATTTTCCGAGGGATTTAAATTTTCGATTATACCATCATCCGAACTTCTTGATAAAAAAGTACGCTATTTTTTCGAAAAGCTGACCGAAGAATGCTTTGACTATGTTCTGCTCATCGAATTGCGAGTCGGCGATAAATCCGATTTCTTTCCCCAAAATCGTGTTTGTCGCTATGTAGCAGGTGTATTTGTACTTTCTTTCAACTCTGACAATGACTTTGTAGCGTCCGGTTTCGTCATTGAATGACGCCTTGGTCACATATGCGTCGCTGACGAGGTCGTTCGGAAGTCCTTCGAGTATCATTTTCGATTTTGCGGCTGTGAGTGCGATTTTTTCGGCGTCGGCGAAGTCGAATTTTGCTGTCTTTTCGTCGTCAGCCGAAGCGCTTGCGGCGAATGCGGGCAACGCCAACGAAAACAACGTCAGCACGACCAACAAAACCGAAACGAATTTTTTAGTTCTAACCATGGGATATCTCTCCTTGCGGTTTATTGTTGAAATATTTTCGAGTGTAGTATATCATACTCTGTCGAAATTTTCAACTGTTATTTTTGCGTACTTGCCGACGGGCGCCAATCAGTAAAATTCCCGTTCAGCAAGCTCTCTGCCTTGCTCGGAGCATACCCAATTGTACAGCACCCTTTCGGGACTTGAAGATAGCGAACCTTTTCTTATGACTGCGTACACGCTTGCACTCAAGGGATACTCACCGTTTTTGACCGTCTCGGCGTTCGGTGCGATGCCGTCGATTTTGAGGAGCTTTACCGTAGAATTGTTTGAAAGTCCGTTCGCCAAAAGCTGTGCCTGACTATAGGTAGCGTAGCCTATCGCATTTTTGCTGTTTTTGTATTGCGAAACCGCTGTGAAAAGTCCGTCGGAAGATATCACCGTGTCCTTTGTCGCAACGTTCAAGCGGTCGCCCATGTTGAGTGTACGGTCAAATAATTCACGCTCAGCTGACCCGTCTAAACTTTGATAGGGGAGTATTACGCTCTCTTCGCCGCCGACCTCGTCCCATGTTTTTATCCGTCCGCTGTAAATTCCGTTGACTTGATTTTCCGTCAGCTCATCGACGCCGTTTTTGAACGATGTTACAAGTACGGTCGCATCGAGGACGATTTCGGTCATTTCCAAATTCTGCTTTTTCTCTTTGAAGTACTTGAGAGTTTCTGCGTCAGGCTCATACGCCAAAAGGAAATCGACCTCTTTGTCGCAAAGTGCCTTGTACGCATCGAAAGTCGACATGGAAAAATCAACAAGTTCGTCGACCTCGTTTATGTCACTTTCGCTCGCAGCTGCCACAATGGCTTTTGCGAGATTTTCAAGAGACGCCGAACCGCTGACTTTCGGGAAGCTCTCTTTTGTGAATTTGTAGTTGCCTGCACCTGTACAAGCGGTGAGAAAAAGCAAAGCGAACGAAATTAGAATTGCTATAAATTTTTTCATCATTTTGCCTCCTTAAATGTCGATAAAAGCTCTTTTCCGTCAGCTGTTACCAGCGAAAAATCGCCGTCTTTAAACAAAGCGTAATACGTCATATCCGAAACGGTGAAACTTCTAAACGCCGAAAGACCGTCATATACAAGCTCTTTCGTCTCAAAATCGAACACCTTAAAGTAAGGATTTTGCAAATTTTCATCCGTACATATGAACGAGATGTAATTCGAATCGTATGTGTAAACCGAGAAGTTCACCGCATCTTTCAGGTCGAGTTCGAAGTCGTTACGGGGGCTGTGGGAGCGGACAACGAAATGTCCGTCGGTGTTCACATAGCAGTAATTTC